>CAVJEL010000023.1:9159-23634 GCA_963648635.1 Ruminococcus intestinalis | reverse complement strand
GGAGGGACACTCTTCTAATAATAGCGATAGGGCGAATCTGTTCGAGAGGTAGAGGAATACATCGACAAAGTAATCATATTCAGGATGATTATTCGCAAAGCGGATCTGGCTTATATTATTTAACCCGATTGTGGGCTTTTCACATCCCTTTACGGAAGTGAGCATATCGCGCCAGAGCTTTTCTTCGTTGAATGTTACTGGAGGGAACGTAAAGTATGTTCTCTCTCCTATTCTCTTTCCCTCAAGTGACCAAGGTAGGTCCCCCTCGAGTTCTTTCCTCTCGGGGAGGATGAAACTTTCCCCCTTTACTTCCGGTTCTTTGATAGTGGGCGTCTTAAATTCAATGTTTTCAACGCTTGAGTAGAGCGCTCGTCTGAAGCTCTTGAGCGCTGACGGCGGAATGAACGGGAAGGAGAGGGAGGAGTAATTATGGTAGTCAAGAGAAGAGAGTGTATATGGTGAATCTCCACTCTCGAGGAGTGTCTTTTCAAGGAGGGGGCGTATGTCTCTTTTCTTTTCAGATTCCACAGGGTTTACTTCGAGTACCGTATTCATATCGCATATTTTTCCTTCAATCCTGTCGTCGTACAAGTTGACACTTATTTCAACGCCTTTACGGAAGAGTGGAATATTGACTGACGGTGTCTTCTCGCGCATTGTTGAGTCAGAGATTTTATATATTTCCCTTCCAAGAAGACTTTGTTTACCATCATTCTTAATGATGTAGCCTCCCGGTGTTTTGGCTTTTACCACTGCCGAGGTCTTTACAGGAGTAAGGAGATTGGAGCCGTCCTTTATAAAGTATTGTATGCCGTCGTGGCTCTCGAGAGTTTTGTCTGTCTCAAGAAAACAGCTCGAGCCTCTTTCCTCAACAACCTTTCCGAGCCTCAAACCCATATGTCCCGGGTAATCGACTGAGAGGAGGCTTTCTCTGTTCTTTCTGTACCTCAGATACCCGTCACCGCTTTTTCGAAGGAACGTTGTATAAAGCCTTTCTTCGTCCTCTTCTTTTATTTCCTTGTCATCAAGAACAGCTCTGTAGTAGCGGGCAGTTGCTGCAGTATATTCCGGGCTCTTGAGTCTTCCTTCGACCTTTACGCTGTCGATGGAAATATCTCTTAGGGCACGAAGTTCCTCTTTTATACAGAGGTCCTCCATACTGAAGAAGTACCCTTTCTCTTTGGTCTTTTCATCCACGAACCATGAGCGGCAGATCTGCGCGCATTCACCTCTATTGGCCGAGCGGCCGCATTTGTTGTAGGAAGCAAAACAGAGGCCGGAAAAACCGTAACATAAGGCGCCGTGAATAAATACCTTGAGCTCTATGTCCGGGCATGCTTTACGAATGGCTTTTATCTCATCGAAGGTAAGCTCTCTCGAGAGTACTACTCTTTCAAAACCAAGCTTTTGGAGTTGCCTTACTCCCTCGACTGTATGTACCGCCATCTGTGTTGAGCCGTGAAGTTTAAGGGTGGGGTAATACTTTCTTATTATCTCGACGAGTCCAAAGTCCTGTACGATAACACCGTCATTACCGTAAAAGGCAAGTGCATCGAGAAGAGGAAGCACACGCTCTATGTCGCTATCGGATAGGAGTGTGTTGACCGTTACATAGATTTTTTTGTTGTTATCGAGAGCGTATCTTCTGATTTTCGATAAATCCTCGAGGGAGAAATTGACTGCGCCTTTTCTTGCCGAGAATTCCCTGAGGCCGAAATAAACGGCATCGGCTCCGTTATTGAAAGCTGTGAGTGCTGTCTCCAGATTACCCGCCGGGAGTGCAAGTTCAGTCATTGTCCCCTCCGTCTCTATTGAGCTCGACTATTGCCCTCTTTTCTCTTCCGTCAGCCTTTATGATAAGAGGACTCTCGGAGTGTACTCTTATAAAGTGATCCGTCTCCATAATGATGGGGAGTGCATAGATACTGTCGTAGTCGATTCTTCCTTTGTTCTGAAGGGGATTGACGGTGAGATAGAGGCACCCGAGGCTTGTTACATTCTGGAAGAAGTGCGTGCCTTCGCTCGGCTCTGCATAGAGGCCCTCAACTCCCGTCTCAACGATAACATGTGCTTTCGATATCTGTGACCATGACACCGGAATTCCAAGCCAATTGTCGCTGCTGCCGAGTCTTCCTGCTGCCACAAGAACATATTCCGAGTCAGATGAAGAGTTAATCTTCTCGAGTTCTCCCGCCATTTTTACCATTTCGCTACGGGAGAAGACATCCTTCTTGAAGATGACTATATCTGAAATGTTATCTATCTTACCGTTACCCATTACGCGTGGCGCAAAGATCAGGGCGCTCTCTTCTTCTTTTTCTGTAACAGTTACATCCTCGAAGCGGTCCGTTGATGATATTGGCCTCAGCTGTAGTATCGAGAAGTCGGGGCGTCCAGGATGCTCTGTATTGACGGCAAACTCAATCTCTACTGGCTCTGCCATCGTCTTTGACCCTAGTACTAGAATGTCGTGGATAATTCCCGGGAGGTTCAGCATGCCGTACTTTACAACCCCGTTGAATGTCAAACTCTTGAAGCCCGAGTCTCTCGGGTCTTCCGATGTGTAGCCGTCACTGCGGATTGTACTCATTATGCCTTTTGTTGAATCCGGCCACCTTGACGAGAGTGATAAATCCAATGACGAGAGATTATCTATGTCTGAATAAGGGTCGAAGGGCACTTCTTTATCGAGTGCATAGAACTTCTTCTGCCTCGATGAGCCACCACCGAGGGAGGAGATGGGAATCTGTGGCTTAGCGGGGCAGAAGCGGAAAGCGGAGCCTTCGTCGACAACGGTCTTTCCCATGCCGTAGGCAAGCATTCCGATGCCGTCTTCTGCTGTTCTGTTACCGGCCGGGTAGTAGTCAAGGCTTCTTGCTACTCCCGAGATATTCGGGAACCAATAGTTATCATGCCAGGAGCCGGTAATCTGTTGGAGAACGACTGCCATCTTCTCCTCTTCAACTGCATGTCCCGTGCTCTTGAGGTATTCACGTGCACGCATGAAGTAAGTTGATGCCCAGACTGTTTTGATTGCTTTGATTAAATCATCAAGCCTCTTTTCGTCATCTCCGGTATTTGGAATCATGCATGTCTCATATACACCGGCAAATGGATAGAAATGGCTGTCCTCAAGAAGAGAAGAGGACCTGACAGACATCGGAACATGTATTACTTCCAATACCCTCTTCATGTCGAGGAGGAAGTCGGACGGAACTTCAGCATTCAAGAAGAGCTCAAGAACTTCCCTGTCGCTCTCTATCTTGGTGATATCACTCGGCCAGAAATTGTTGAGCGAGAGAAAGCGGTCGAAGATTTCTGTAGATATCGCAATCGTCTTCGGGATGGATAGATATACGTCAGGGTATTTTTCGCTTATCCGTGACGCCTTCATCTCTGTTGCCAGAAACGCCAGTCCTCGCCCCTTCCCTCCCAGCGACCCCTTACCGAGCCTTGAGAAGAGATAGGTCTCGTCGTAGTTCTCCCTCTTGAAGGTTGCAATACTTCCCCTGGTTCTGTCCTTCCTGAATTTCTTTATCGTCTGGTAGATAAGCTCTCTTGTCTTCTCTATGTCCGAGCCGTCACGCTTTGTCGTGATGGGTTTAAGGGTTGTAGCAAGGGAAAAGAGCGACTGTCCCCTCAGCCAGCGCGAGAAGTCATTTCGTTTAACATGGTAGCTGAAGACGGAGAGAGGAACCTTCATCATCGTCTCCTGCAATTCCTTCATGCTGCATGCCCGTGCTATTGTTTCCCCGTTATCTGGATTGATGAATCTGAATGGGCCGAAGTTATATTTATCTCTGAAGTAGTCTCCAAGTTCAAGATACCTGTCGGGGGAGAGCTTCCAGATGAAATCTGCTCCCGTCCTTTTTGCTGTCTCCCAGCCTTGTGGGTCTGTGGATTGTATAAGAACAGGAAGTTCGGGGTTATCTTTCTTGATTTCATTTGTCAGGTACTCGCCACTCTTATCTTTCCCGTAAGGAGACGGAAAAGAGAGATCAGTGATGACGCCGAGTATGTTTTCCCTGTACTTTTTATAGAGATTCATCGCCTCGTCCCAGGTGCGGGCAAGTACGATTTTCGGACGGCCACGCATTCTGAGTTTCATTCCCCAGTCATTGAGTGCCTCAAGGATTGAAGCCCTGTTCTGCTTAATGAGGAGTGTGTATATTTCAGGAAGGTATGTCGAGATGAAGCGAACGGAATCTTCAACAAAGAGGATAACCTCTACATCAGCTTCATTGGTGTCGTGGTCGATGTTTATCGCATCCTCAATGAGCTTAATCATTGCCAGAAACAGCGACGGGTCGCCCATCCAGTAGAATAGTGCGTCGATATAAGGACAGTTCTCGCCTTTTAGTACCTTAGCCTTTCTGTGGTCAGGGGAAGGGGATAGGACAACAAAAGGAAGTGACGGGTCGTACTTCTTGACTTCCTCTGCCAGCACCTCAACTCTTCCCGAGCCCAGATCAAGCATCGAGATAACAAGGTCAAAGCGCTCGCTCTTAAGCCTCTCGAGGGCCTCTTCTTCTGTATTTGTATGGGTTATTTTCGGAGGGTTACTCAGCCCCAGCGATGTATATTCCTTATAAAGTTCCTCTTCGACCCTTCCATCCTCTTCGAGCATGAATCTGTCGTAGTCGGAGCAGATGAGAAGTACACTGTAGATGTGCTTCAGCATCAATGAAGAGAAGGGTATCCATGTTTCATCAAGCTGGTAGTACATTACTTTTTCAATCGATTAACAAGAAATAAGACAATGCTCGAGAGCATGAAAAGAAGTGTAAACAAGCCGAGAACAAACAGAACGTTCTCACTGACTCCAACTACAGATATAAGAACAATCAGGGTAAGAAGCAGTGCTCCCAATGCCCAGAGGGATATTTTATAAAGGATATTCAACATGGCGACCTCTCTCTGCATTATAAATAATGAGATGGATGATATCTACAGAATAAGGAGGCAATTTTCCAAGCAGTAAGTGCAAGGATATGAAAACCTACTCAATAATCATCATTCTCGATAGCGCGGATATCGCGGAGGATGTTATACTCCTCAGCTTCTTTGGGATATTTCTCTGCCACCTTCCTGAAAGGAATCAGCACCTTCTCATTGCCGAGTTTTATAGCTAGGTCAATTATAATCTCCGAGAGATAGACTACCTGCATGGCTGTAGCTTCCTCTGTTAGGAATTTGCAGAATCCCTTCCAGTCATCAAGTGCTATTTTAAGAAATGCCTCCCAACACCTCTCTACACCATAGTCGCTTCCGTCATTTTCATTCCAAAGGCGCTCGCGTTCTTTTAATGTAGATATAAGCTCATCTCTGTTCATATTTAACTCCTCTTCTTTTCATTTGATTGGTCGCAGTCCGGAAATACCGTTGCTATTTTACCATTAGTTTTTATCACTCCAACCCAAACACCCCTATATTTTCCCCACATCGTGTTCCCATCCAGTCGGTTTGCATTACGCTTCAATCCTGAGACATATTCTGCAGCCTTGACAACAACCTTCTCATCCCAGCTGGCAGGAAACCAGGACTGCGCTGTTCCACTTTTTTTGAGCTTATTTTTATGATATGGCACATTCCCAATTCTTACCCCATTATCGTAAGTGTGTACGATGTTAAACTCGATGTTCTGCTTCGTCATATAGTCTATAGCATCCTGACCGTGCCCGCCACTATTGAGTCTATATGGTTCTCCTGTTCTAAGATTCTTTACATATTCACCTTCAAGAGAATGAATGAGAGCCTCATGATGAATAATGTTGCTTCCTTTTGAGGTATAATACCTTCCACTAACACCTGTTCCCATTATTTGCCTCCTCATGTCTTCTCTTTATCCAGTTGGGAAACTGGAGAAAGTTTGTTCTGTTCTCAAAGTCCGCAAAGACTTCCGCCGGCATTGCTCCGTAAACGATAACATTCTCCGGTTCGATAATATCCAGCATTGCTCTTAGACCGTTATGGAGATGGAACTTCTCTGTTCTCGTCTTTGAACATCCGTATGTTCCTATTGCCACCGTTGAATGCTTCTCGACTCCCTGAAAGGCAAAAGGAGTATCTCCAACGATAATCTCTTCATACGACCTTTCGTCTCCCCACCTTATGTTTGGGATCGTATATACTCCGTTCTCCTGAAGAAAATGGCCAAACTGTCGATTCCTGTATGTGTTGAAAATCTGAAGAGCAAGTGGCATATCATAATAGAGTGAGCTGTCGGGAGATATGGCTCCACTGAACCGTCTTGCCTTTTCTAACGCTTCCCTGCGATTGTTGAAGATGTCCTTAAAGCGCACATCATGCTCATAAAACATCAGGAAGTCCTTCTCATGTCCTGGGATATTGCACTGGCTGTAAGGTATGAGCCCGGAGGGAATTATCGTCCCTTTGTTGCGCCTGATTAATGGTATTTCGAATACCCCGTCGAAGATTGCATTCTCTACGAGTTCTGCATTGAAGCCGTCGTCAATTTTATGTTTGTTCATCGCATTATCTCCTATAATCTGGAAATAACCCTACGCTGTGATGCTCAATATTTGAATGCACTCATAGGGATGATTTTCTACACCCATACGAGTGATTTCATTCGATGCGACACATTTCCTTCAGTTCGATAATCTCTCGAGAGTTGGCTGTGGCGTGATGGTATGACCCGTTCAGCCTATTTGTGCGGAATGCCTTCTCAATATCTGACCACATTGTATAACACAAGACATCTCCGAAAAATTGGGCCAGAGACTGCTTGCTTTTCTTCCAGCATAAGAAGTTGTCCTTAATCTCTACATAACCCACTTTGATGAGGGATGGGAGATTCGCTTCAAGTCCTGAGCATTCTCTCATGAGGTATAGAACCGCAGAATTCAGTTTTGTCTTGTCGTAAACGTCCTTCGTCTCCGCTATTGCCGGTAAAGTGTAGTCTCTTGTATCGAGAAGGCTTCTGTTTGAGAAAGCATCAATTCCTTTTGGCGTAAAATACAGACGATATGAGCCCCGGTCTTCCTTGTAGCTGAAGATAAATCCCATAAGTTCTAATTCCTTCAGCCCGTATTGGAACGTGTCAAAATGAAAATAATCCAGATATTGAAAGCTTTTTATAAGGCAGAGGTTGAAAGAAACAGTAGGTGGGGACTTTATTGTGTCGTAGACAAACAAAGCAGCTTCAGAGAGCCCGTGCCTTCGAGCAGTATTGATAATGTTGCAATTGAGAAGTTCTTCTTCCTTTCTACTGATTGTTTCTCCATTTGGAACATCCATGACACCAGGCGATGCAAGAGCTTTTGTTTTGTCGATGGAAGGAAGGTCCGTAATGTGGGGCCTCGTTTTCTCTGGCATTTTGGTAGCTTCATCCATCTTCTCGTGCACCTTCATTTGCAGGTTTTTGGATTCCATCTTTAGCGACATGAGAGAAGCTTCGGTTTCTTTGGCAAGGGCATCAGAGATAATTTTCTCACCCTTATTTAATAAACAAACAGACATATTCTGCCTCCTTATATTAACCATCTTAACCACATTAAATTCCAATATACGCGGAATAACTGGAAATCAAACAAAGCTGGTAACAGACCAACTTCTGATACTGCTCTATCAACGCAATAGGAAGCTTCACCTTTTAGCAAGAGATATAAAGCTGGCAGGAGAGCTCCTGCAGAAGAATCATCTCCATTCCTGCTTTTTAGTCATATCAATTACAAGTATTAAATGAAATTATCAAAACAGTGTTCGAGAAAAGTGCAATATCGATGTATCTCCATTTTTAAAATCTTTATGATATCATCAAAATTTCAGATAAAAATTAAAGATATGATTAAAATTGCAGAGAAAAATTAAAGTAGAAATAATAATTGACGGATTAGAAAAGTGGATTTACGCTTATTGCATAAAAGGAGATTACAATGTACGAAATTAATACATTCATGGCAGAGCTCGAGAGAAAGAACCCTGCTCAGCCGGAGTTCATCCAGGCAGCAAGAGAGGTCATCGAATCTGTTATCGACACAGTCAACTCTAATCCACTGTATTTGAAGAATAAGATTCTCGACAGGATTATCGAGCCGGATAGGATTATTACGTTCAAGGTTGAATGGGAGGATGACAACCATGAACTTCAGGTCAACCGTGGCTACAGAGTGCAGTTCAACAATGCAATTGGTCCTTATAAGGGCGGACTCAGATTCCACGCTAACGTCACACTCGGCACTCTTAAGTTCCTCGGCTTTGAGCAGATCTTCAAGAACTCTTTAACTACACTTCCGATGGGCGGCGCAAAGGGTGGCTCCGATTTCTCACCAAAGGGAAAGAGTGACGCTGAAATTATGAGATTCTGCCGCTCGTTCATGACAGAGCTCCAGAAGTATATCGGACCCGACACAGACGTCCCGGCAGGAGATCTCGGAGTCGGCGGAAGGGAAATCGGCTTCATGTACGGCCAGTACAAGAGACTGAGAGACGAGAACACTGGTGTCCTCACAGGTAAGGGCTGGGGATGGGGTGGCTCACTCATCAGACCTGAGGCAACAGGTTTCGGAACAATGTATTTTGCTAATGAAATGCTTAAGGAGCACGGAGACAGCTTCGAAGGCAAGAGAATCGCAATCTCGGGCTTCGGCAATGTCGCATGGGGCGCAGTCACAAAGGCATCCCAGCTCGGCGCTAAGGTTGTCACAATCTCTGGACCTGATGGCTATGTTCTCGACGAAGAAGGAATCAACACACCTGAAAAGATAGCTTATATGCTCGAACTCAGGGCATCCAACAATGATGTTGTTGCACCATACGCAGAGAAGTTCGGAGCTAAGTTCGTACCTGGAAAGAAGCCTTGGGAAGTCAAGGTTGACATGGCATTCCCGTGCGCTCTTCAGAACGAGCTCAACGGTGACGATGCTGCTGCCCTTATCGCTAACGGCGTCAAGTATGTCGTCGAGACAAGTAACATGGGTTGTACACCAGAGGCAATCGCAGCATTCCAGAAGGCAAGAATTCCATTTGCACCTGGCAAGGCTGCAAACGCAGGCGGCGTTGCTGTTTCCGGCCTCGAGATGAGCCAGAACGCTATGCACTACAACTGGAGCAGCGAAGAAGTTGATGAGAAGCTTCATGGAATCATGAAGAACATCCACGCTTCCTGTGTCCGCGAAGGTAAGTGCAGCGATGGTTATATCGACTACGTAAAGGGTGCAAACATTGCAGGTTTCAAGAAAGTTGCTGATGCAATGTGCCAGCAGGGATATTAACTCGCCATACCATACCTCCATTAATAGAATAAACAAGCTACCGTCCGGAGCCCCCGGGCGGTTCCTTTCATCTTAAGAAGGTGGTATTCTTTAGCCATGACAGACGAAGAGAAGAAAAAGAAGAAAGAAGACGAGGGCGAGGCCCTCATAAGGAAATTGATTATCCTCGGCGGCGCCGTATTCGTCTTCTTTTCGATATTGCTCGGCTTCAAGCTTCTCGGGTTCTTTGACCTCTTGAAATAGACTATTTCTTATAGATGCTGAGTATGCTCTCAAGGAGCGAGATATACTTCTCGCGTATCGGCTCGGGGGAGATAACCTCAACACTTGTCCCGCATTGCACTAAGCGCAGAAAGAGTTCAATCGAGTTCTCGATTCTCATCGAGCATGTGTAATCGCCACTCTCGTTTTCAACAACGGATACTTTTTCATGGTTCAGCGTCGAGAAGGAGTTGAGCGCGCTCTTCTCCTTTACCTTGAGTACAAGGGGAATCATATCGATAGCGTCATAGCTCTCGGAGTCCCTTTTCGTGAACGGCTTGAGGTTATCAGGAATAGTGTATGTTTCATTGAGCATCTGGACGGAGACTATCGTTGTTATGTTGAGTGTTATTATGTCCTTAGTGTGCCTCAGTCTTCCCGTGACAGTCATAGGTTTACGGCCATTGTTGTCTTCGGTGAAGCCTATGAAGTAGGGAGCCATCTCGATTTCTTCGCTACCCGGGGTTGTGGAAGATATCTTTGCAAGGTGCCCCGAAACCCAGCAATCGATGAGAACTTCGATTACCGTGTTGTATTGATTCTTCTCGACCATCGTCGAGTCAAATTTCTTTTCAATGTTTTCGGCAACCGTCAGGATGTTGTCAGATACATTCGGCGCGTAGGAGCGCATGTTCATCGCAATCTTTCTTAATCCCGAGGCAAGGTGCGGGTTCTGCACAGTCGTGCTGTTGGCAAGGGCCTCAACGGACATGTTGAAGGCAAGTGTTTCATATACCGAGAGCTCTAAGGGAGATGAAGTCTCCGCTTCCTTTATCTTTATGAGATTATTGTCTTCATATATTTCAATATGTTCAGATAGGTCTTCTACATACCTACTGATTGTCGAACGGTGTACACCGAGGCGACGCGCAATCTCGGCTCTTCTTAATCCTTCCGGATGGGAACGCAGCAAAAGTTCTAGCTGCGCAACTCTTTCTCCTTTCATTTTTCCCTCCTTCCCGATTGTAGCAACAAAAATGCTACAGTTGAAGAAGAAAAACAACAAAAGGCAACAAAAAAAGAAACAATTTGTTGCAATTGAGGTGAAAGTAGACTTTTAGATTCAACTTTTCCTCTTTTGAGGCAATAATAGGGGTATGAGTAAAGAAACGGAAAAACTGGAAATCAAGATAAGCTATCTCGAGAGGGAAAATGCCGTCCTTAACGATATCGTAACGGACCTCAACAAAAGAGTGGGAGTCCTTTCAGCGCAGTTTGAAGAGCTGAAGAAGAAGGTCAAGGACCTCATGGACAATGAGGGTGAGGAGAGGGAGAACAGGCGTCCCCCTCACTATTGATTACTCCCCCGGCTCCATCTTTATGACTTTGCCACAATTCCAGAGAGTTGCACACTTCTGGAGTGCGCTCTTCTTGTCGACTTCGCTCTTGTATTCGGCTTCAACTGTGTGGCAGCCGCAGTCGAGGCATGTTATATAAAGGCACCAGCCGTTTTCGTATTCGACACATGCCGGGCCGTTGCAGCGCGGGCAGTCGAGAATTAAAATATCGTCATTCATTTTTTGTCCTCCCAAGTTGAGACAGCGTGGAATACTACTTCCTCTCCGCCGTTCTGGGTTTTTCTATAAATTGTTGTAAAGAAAGTATTGTTTCCTTTTTCCTTGCTAATACTCTTCGCATATAGCTCATCTTCAAAGTGACACTGCTTCCTCCATTCGCAGTCTATAAAGGAAGGTCTTTTCCTGTCGAGGAATTCCGGCGGGAAGGAGAGCATCATCCAGTTTATGTAGCTTATATTATTAACGTGCCTGTTGTAGTCGTAGTCGTAGTAGTTAATGCTGATTCTTTCGTCGGAGAAAACATCGCCCTTATAATCTTCAACACTATCAAACTTGGGGAAGTCGGGGTTGAAGAGGCGTGACTTATCGCCACACTCGGGGAGCCTTGACTCGATGTATTCCGGCTTCTCCGGACGGAGCCTTTCCATATTCATAACAATCCAGAGGCTCTCTGCATTGAAAAGGAGCTCTCCCTTTTTATTGAATGCTCTCACGCATCGCGGACAGAAGAGCTTGAAGCCCTTCTGACACCATGTCTCTGCTCTATATTCATCCATCCACTTTGCATAGCGCTCGATTTTCATGCGGGTGCGGAGAATCATCCAGGTGCGGTGTTCAGTGTCCATCATCTTCTTGAGATTGGCGCCCCTGAGAGTCGCGTGGACGCCACCTTCTTCCTGCGAGAGACCGAAGTACTTTACTGGCTTTACAACGTACTCGTTGTCGGTGTCTGTCGCCTGGAAGTACCCCGAGTCGTGTCCTATATTGAATTCATCTATCGTCATCATTTCGTCTCTTCCTTACGGTAGAAGCGGAGCATACTCCGCCCATACTTTCTCTCGTCTATGAGAGTAAAGCCGTTTATGCTTTCCGGCCACTGGGACTCCTCTTCAACGGGATAGTGTATGATAAAGAGCCCTCTATCCTTTACTATTCCCGCCTTCGCGACAGTCTCCAGTAGCTTTACTTTCTCCTCCATGGGAAATGGTGGGTCGGCGTAAACGATGTTGTATTTAGAGAGAGTTGAGAGTATGTAGCGATATGCGTCCATTACAAAGAGTTTCTTCTCTTCTTCAACAAAGGAGAGATTCTTCTCGATTGTCGCCTTCTTTCCCCTGTCCATCTCGACTAGGTGTATGGGACTGGCGCCTCGCGATGCCGCCTCAATTGCAACACACCCCGAGCCCGAGAAAAGGTCGAGAAATGAACACCCCGTTAAATCTCCCAGGATTGAAAATAACGATTCTCTCATCCTGTCCATCGCGGGTCTGATTACGCCGGGAGGGCAGACGATGTTGCGCCTGACATATTTGCCGCCGGTTATTCTCATCTCATTCCTCCGGCCAGAGATTAATAGAGGGCGCCACCTTTGTCATTCCGGCTATTGTTAGCTCAATCAGATCTTCCTTAGTGACACCGAGCATCTCTGCACCCTTGAGGATAATGTCTCTGTTGACACCCTGGGCAAACCCGTTACTCGACCACTTTTTCTTTACCGACTTTACGCTGATTCCCTTCATCTTCTCCGGTCTCATGAGTGCCGTTGCGTTTACGAGTCCCGTGAGTTCATCGATAGCGAATAAAAGCTTCTCCATCGTCTTTTCTGGCTTAACGTCTGTACATATTGACCAGCCGTGGGAACATACGGCATGGATAAAATCATCATCGGCCCCGATTTCCCTCAAAAGCTCGGGTGCTTTCTTACAGTGTTCCTCCGGGAAAGAGCCGTAATCTATATCATGAAGAAATCCGACAAGGCCCCAATATTCTGGATCTTCACCGTATTTTACTGCCCCTTCTCTCATTACTGCCTCGACAGAGAGAGCATGATGAAAGAGGCTTTCGCTTGAATTATATTTATGCCATAGGGCAACTGCTTCGTCACGTGTGAACATATATTTACCTCGGAGAAAGATTTTAATTATTTTGCCTTAGCTCTTCAATGCCTTACGTAGCGTCGCATTAGAGCCGCTGATGAGTCCGGGGTCGGATGAAAGTATCTCCTCCGCTTCCTTCTTTGCTTCCGCTACAAGGAGGGCATCTTCTGTGAGAGAGGCAAACTTGAGCTTCAAGAATCCCGATTGCTTATTTCCCGCTATCTCTCCCGGGCCCCTTATCGAAAGGTCTTTTTCCGCGATGACAAAGCCGTCGTTCGTCATCTTCATAACGTTGAGCCTTTCCTTGGCCTCCGCGCTGAGTCCGCTTTCGAAAACGAGGAAGCAATATGACTGGAGAGACGAGCGCCCGACTCTTCCCCTCAGCTGATGTAGTGCCGCGAGTCCGAATCTATCGGCATGTTCTATGACCATGCAGGTTGCAGAAGGAATATCAATACCGACTTCAACAACGCTTGTTGCAACAAGGTATTTGATTTCCCCTTTTCTGAACTTCTCGAGTATTTCCATCTTTTCTTCTTCCGGAAGTTTTGAATGTATGAATGCAGACGGAACGGAAGGGTACTTCTCCTGGAGGAAAGAATACATCGTCATGACATCCCTTAAATCACTATCTCCCTCGTCGTCTATACGGGGGTAGACGAAGTAAGCCTGGTGACCGCGCTCGAATTCAACGGCGATTGCCGCGTACATTTTGTCTCTGCTTCCCGGGCCTACGGTGTATGTGATTATGCTTTTTCGTCCCTTCGGCATGGTTCTTATAGTAGAGACGGACATATCTGCAAAGAGGGTGAGGGCGAGGGTACGGGGGATTGGAGTTGCCGTCATACTCAACATATGGGGCTCTTTTCCCTTTGTCTTTAGTGCTTCACGCTGATTGACGCCGAAGCGGTGCTGCTCGTCGATTATGACATACTCGAGGTCGCGGAAGGTGACATCTTCGCTGAAGAGCGAGTGTGTACCTATCGCAAGGTCAACTTCTCCTTTTTTTAAGGCCTCCAATAAAAGACGTCTGCTCTTACCTTTGACGTCTCCGGTGATATATGAAATTCTGATTCCGAGCGGAGAGAGGAGTGAGAAGGCGTTTTCTGCATGCTGCCGCGCAAGAAGTTCTGTCGGGGCCATGAATGCAACCTGTCCCCCCTTCGATATGATAAAGAGTGCACTCAGCCACGCAACAAGGGTCTTTCCGCTTCCGACATCGCCTTGCAAGAGTCGCTCCATCGGAGTCTTTTTCGAGAGGTCACTTCTTATTTCCTCGAGCACTTTATTCTGGTCGTCTGTCAATTCGAATGGGAGTGAGGAGATAAGCTTTTTCTCGAGTTCGGAAGGTCTTATCTTTGTAAATGAAGATTTCGGCTTCTCCCTCATGACCTTTATCTCCATTAATAAAAGCTCTGTAAAGGCAAGTGTTTCCCTTGCTTTCTTGAGGGTGGTTTCGTCTGTCGGGAAGTGGAGTTCCTTGAGTGCCTTATCACGTGTATATAGATTATATTTATCCCTGAGATAAGAGGGGAGAATCTCCTCCACGGGAGAGAGGAGCGCTAGTGCCGTTTCCATCGGGAC
>CAVJEL010000023.1:0-8864 GCA_963648635.1 Ruminococcus intestinalis | reverse complement strand
CAGTTGACGGATGGGTCGTCAATACTAGCTTTTCTTATAGTCCTTTCCTCTCTTCTGTCGTCATAGGAGCGCGGGGCATAGAGCACGAGGTCCTCGACTGTGTTGAGACCAAGTTTTTTGAACTCTTCTGCTTTTTTCCGTCCTATGCGGGGAAGGGAGGTTAAAGGAATATCTGCCATCGCTATAGTGGTATTCTCAATACTAGGTTACATAGCCACGACACAAGGTATTGTGTCATGAAATAGAAGACAATGACGAGGATGAGTGATATTACGCACACACTCTTCTCCGAGAGGTAATGTCTTCCCGCCATCTGACGGACAAAGTTCGTCACGGGCTCGGATGCAGAACCTACCTGCGAGTAGGCGTAGCGGCCACCAGGATTACGTGAAAACGCTCCAATCGTCCTGAAAACAAGTGCGAAGAAGAGCACCCAGAAATAGATTGAGAGGCCGTAGGACCAAAGGGCGGAGAGGAAGAAGTAGAGCACGCTTGATAGTGTCAGCGTTCCGTAGCGCCCGTAGAACTCGAATATTCCCTGGAAGACGTAAATAACACCGATAGCAAAAATCGGGGAGAAATCGAGTCTCCCGACTGTGGACTTCTTACTCTTGAAAACTCCGAGAAACGGGTCGACAAGTTTTCCCATCCAATAGACGAAGTTATTACGCTGCGGATAGGGGAAAATCCAGGAGAGGAGAATTCTTACCCAGATCAGGATAGAGTAGGCATTGAGTACTCTTGCCACGTAGAGCGAGATTCTCATTAGAATATCATTATAAAGCATAAGGCCTCCATCCTTTAAATTAATTAACCCAGACCTTTAAGACAACATCGAGAGATGTAAGGGATGTGTAGAGATTGTGTGAATATTCAACATTATCAGTACCCCTGAGGAGCAATTCCTCGCCTCTTATACCGTCGATTGAAATCAAAACAGGAGTCTTTCCTTCGTTATCAGCTAAAACGTGACGCATCTCATCGAGGCCCTCTTTTGTGACTGGTGCATTCTTTTTGAGCCTTATATGGACCTTTTCGACTGCTATCGGCTTGAGGTCCTTTGGTGAGACTATGTCGCTGATGATGAATGAAACCTTGCCGTCTTTGAGCTCGAATTTGCCCTTGAAGCCGTAAATGCCGTCCATCTCCGTCTTTCCGCCGAGCGCCTCATAGGCCTTCGGGAAGATTACAGCCTCCGTGTCGCCACTGTCGCTTTGGAGCGTCAAGAACGATAGCTTACTGCCATTCCCTTTTTTAGATATCACCGTTCGCTCGGCAATAACCTGTGCAATAATCTGAGTTTCCGAGCCGTAGGGGATGGTATCTTTATCGGCGAGATTGACAGTTACGCATTCCTCGATTTCCTTCTTGTAGCCGTCGAGCGGGTGACCGGAGATATAGAAGCCGAGAAGCTCCTTCTCCATCTTCAATTTCTCCATATTCGGGAAGGGGTCGACTGAACGCATTTCAAAGGTGTTCATCGTGCTCTCCTCTTCCCCGAAGAGACTGAGCTGCCCGAATGCCGACTGACTCTTCTGGGCTTTATCGAACTTCAAGGCTTCGTCGAGGTTGGCGAGCAGCACTGCCCTGTCGACACCGAGCTCGTCAAAGCACCCTGCCTTTATAAGGCACTCGAGGAGCCTTGAGTTGAGAGTGTTTTCGCCTTGCCGGGACAAAAAGTCCATGAATGATTTATACGGCCCGTTTTTGCGACGTTCGCTGATTATCGAATCAACGATGTTTGCCCCCACATTCTTTATGGCTGCAAGGCCGTAGATAATATCACCGTTGTCGACACTAAACTGTGTCTCCGAGCGGTTGATTGACGGTGGAACAACCCTGATGTTGTACTTCGGGGCAAGATTCAGGTACTCCTTGAACTTATCGGGGCTGTTCATTTCGTTTGTGAGGTTTGCCGCAAGGAATTCCGTGTTGTAGTTTGCCTTGAGATACGCTGTCTGGTAGGCGATTATCGAATAGGCGACGGCATGGGACTTGTTGAAGCCGTATCCGGCAAAAGGTTCGAGGTATTTGAATATCTCGATTGCGTGCTCCCTCGTGTGACCTTTGGCCATTGCCTTCTCGATGAATTTGTCGAGCTCCTTTGCTAGTGCCTCGACCTTCTTCTTTCCCATGATACGACGTAATATGTCAGCCTCTCCCAGAGTGTATCCTGCGATAATCTGCGCCGTTTGCATTACCTGCTCCTGATAGACGATGACACCGTAGGTTGTCTTTAAAATAGGCTCGAGTGCAGGGTCTGCGTAGGTAATGGGCTCTATTCCAAGCTTCGAGTTGATGTATTTATCGATGAATTGCATCGGACCGGGCCTGTAGAGTGCGTTGAGGGCGACAAGATCTTCTATCGATCCCGGTTTTGCCCTCTTCAATATCTCCTGCATGCCTGATGACTCGAACTGGAAGACGTATGCGCTGTCGCCGCGGCATAGCATGTCGAAGGTGTTCTTGTCGGATGTTGAAATCTTATTCAGGTCAAAGTCGGGCTCTCTCTTATGAATGAGGTCCACAGCGTGCTTGAGAAGCGTAAGGGTCTTGAGGCCTAAAAAGTCCATTTTTACGAGTCCGCATTCCTCAATCTGGAGCATCGTATATTGGCTAGCAAGTCCTCCGCTCTTCTGGTCGGGGACACAGAGGGGAACGTATCTATCGAGTGGCTCGCGTCCGATTACAACACCCGCTGCATGTAGCGATGTGTGGCGGTTGAGGCCGTCGAGTCTTATTGCGGTATCGAAAAGCTCTTCATATATTCCACCGCGGTCTCTGATTTCCTGTAACTTCGGCTCAGCTTTGAGGGCATCGGTGACATGCATGTGCTTGACGCCGGGAATTTCATCGGGGACAAGGGATGTAATCTTATTCGATTCCTCGAAGGGAATATCGAGAACACGTGCTACGTCCTTTAGTACAGCTTTAGGTTTGAGCGTTCCGAAAGTTACAATCTGCCCGACAGAATCGTGGCCGTAGTGCTCCGTTACGTAGTCGATGACTTCTCCGCGACGTTCGAAGCAGAAGTCGACATCGAAGTCAGGAAGCGAGACTCTTTCAGGGTTTAAGAACCTTTCAAAGAGGAGATTGTATTGAATCGGGTCGACATCGGTAATCTCTGTTGTGTAGGCAACAAGGCTTCCCGCGCCCGATCCTCTTCCCGGCCCTACTGGGATATCGTGAACCTTGGCCCAATGTATGTAGTCGCGGACGATGAGAAAGTATGCAGGGAAGTCCATCTTTATGATGATGTCCAACTCGTGCTGGAGCCGTGCTTTCAAATTCTCCAACTCTTCTCCCTCTGCGTTGGGGTATCTTTTCTTCAAACCTTCATATGAGAGTGCCGTAAGGTATTCGGCGTCGCTCTTATACTCTTCTGGTATCTGGCACTTGGGAAGAATAGGCCCGGGGAAGTTTATCTCGAGGTGACATCTATCGGCCACCTTCCTTGTGTTCTCGATTGCCTCGGGGCACCATGAAAAGAGCGCTTCCATCTCTTCGGGGGTGCGGAAGTAGAACTCGCCTTCCTTATATCTCATCCTCTCCTTGTCGCTCTTTTTTGACTGTGTTCCTATACAGATGAGTGTATCGTGTGCATTTGAGTCATCCTTTTCTATGTAGTGGATGTCGTTTGTGCATACAAGGGGTACATCAAGCTCTTGAGCAAGCTTTGGTAGAACTGAAAGGACTATCTTATCTTCATCGAGTCCATGGTCCTGGAGCTCTAGATAGTATCTGTCGCCGAAGAGGTCTTTGAACCACTTTATCCTCTCCCTTGCCTTGTCGAGGTTGTTCGCCACTATTAGGCGTGGTATTTCGCCTGCAAGGCACGCCGAGAGACAGATAAGGTCTTCGCTGTGACTCGACAGTGCCTCGTCGTCGATACGGGGCTTATAGTAGTAGCCGTCCTTCCAAGCAATGCTGTTGAGCTCCATAAGATTGTGGTAGCCCTTATCTGACATTGCGATGAGGATGAGGTGGTAGTACTTACTCGAGGCATCCTTCACGTGACGGTTATGCGTGTAGTAGAACTCGCACCCAACAAGAGGGTTTATGCCGTTGGCCTTACATTCCTTGTAGAATGTGACAGCGCCGTACATATTGCCGTGGTCGGTAATCGCAAGAGCGTCCATTCCGACTTCCTTGCATTTAGCGATGTATCTCGGGATGGATGCAGCTCCGTCGAGGAGTGAGAAATCTGTGTGGTTATGAAGATGAACGAAGTTACTCAATTTGTCTTTCCTATATCAGGCCCTGCTCGAGTGCACTCGGGGCCAGCATCTTTGTGTTGATGGTATTCATCAGATCTTCAAGAATGTAGTTCAATCTCGATTTCTGCAAGTTCGTGATGCTCATAACTGCATTGATGAATGTGTAGGTGATTTGCAAAAATTGCTTGAATTCATTTCGCCCCAGCGGGAATTGCAATTGCATGAGGATGTTATCCAGGTCTTTGGAGTACAATAGGCCTTGTCGTGGGAATGTGAGTGCAATATGTGGGGAGAGAAGATTCTCCTGTCCCATATTCGCCGTAAATGCTACGGCTACCGTATTCTCCACGTCATCTATGTAGCTTCCTTCCTCCCTGAAATACGAGCAGTCATAACCCTGTAGCGATACCCTTGCTCTTGTAATTAGAGCATTCTGGGGGAGCGAAATCTGTGCGTTCTTGAGGGTATTGAGTAAAAGCGAGAGGGGTGTCCACTTCGAGCGGGTGCTGTGCTTGTTGACTGTCCTCATCTCGACGTTGGCGCCGAGGACTATGAGGGTTCCTGGAAGAGTTGAGAGCGGGGAATTTGTTGCAATTGCGCCACCGAGGGTTGCGCGTCCTGTTAGGAGGGGACTACCGACACTCTCGATGTTCTCTCTTAATATCTGGGGAATTGATGCACGGTGACTTTTTAGTATCTCATTGAGCGGAACCATAGCGCCGACTTCAATCATTCTGTCGTTACGTGCCATCTTCTTTAAATCCTCGATTTCGCTTAGGCATATGATTTCAGGATTGTTTTCACGCGACGGATAGCTCTTGTCCCTGCTCATGAGTGCAGTTCCGCCTGCCCAGATCTTTGCATTGGGGTATCTTTGGACTGTCTGGCTGAACTCCTGAAGGGTAGGAGGGGTATGTATTGAGGGGGAATTAAGACCTTCGAACATTTCTCTTTCTCCTTATTTCTATGGCCTTCGTGATGATTCTCACTTCATCGTCACTTTCGATACATGAGCACCTGACGGCACTGAGTATTCTCTTTATTTCGTCCGGTTTCGTCTCCCCAGAGGAGATGATGGACTCATAGATTATGCTACGCGATGCATAGCAATCGGGACACGGCTCGACACCCACAGCATCATAGGCACGGCTAATATCTCTCATCTCCCTCGATTTCTGAAATTGGTCGAAGGTGACGATTGTTTTATTTCTTATCTCGAAGGCGGGAACCATGCACGAGAGCTCTGCCTTTCCGTCGATGAGAACAGCACATAGTCCGCACATCTTCCCTCTGCAATGTGAGGAAAGCGACTCTATGTCGAGGTTCTCCTCAAGTATGAGAGAGAGTGGCTTATTTGAGTTGAGGGAAAGGGTGAGTGCCTTTCCGTCAATGGTACATTCTATCTTCACCTGTCCTTTCCTCCTATGATTTTGTCAACGTCTGCTGCGAGCGTCGGAAGCGTGAGGGAGGATTTTTCTCCCAATACCTGCCATAGCGCGGTTGTATAAGCGCCGGTGACAAGCATCTTCGTTGTATTCTCTATGGACGAATAAAGGGATGCATCCTTCTTATCCGGTGTGAACGATACGTCTATCGAGAACTTATCGCTAATCTTTGCCCCAAGCGACGAGAGCGTCTCGATTGCAATGGATTTGATTTTCCTGACAACACCGCGTGTCGATGGAAGAGCGAGGGACATATCGAGCCAGAGCTTTTGGGCTATCGGGTCGAGGGAGACTTTGGGAATTGTTATTTCACATACGGCAGCGCCGTAGCCCGAGTACTCGTAGTCGCAGGGAAGCGAGAGGTTCTGGGCATTGAAGTTTAAATCCACGGGACCGTTATCGCCATCGATGAGGGATGAAAGCTTATTAGCAGCCTTCATAAGCTGTGTCAAAAAGGCCGTGTTGTAGGATGAGAGAATATCTGGGCCGGTATCGGGACTGCGTCTTCCGTTCTCGAGGAAGAGAACGGTATCTTGAGTGTCCTGACCTCTGTTGAAATATTGTGAAATCAAATCCTTGAGGGTTTTGTCCTGGCTGATGGAGAGCGGGATGGAACCGTTGATTGTGATGTTCTTCTTTGCCGTGTAGGAAATCTGTGAGAGGAACGAATACTGCTTTGCTGCTGTTGTCGAGAGTCCAGATATCGCAAGACCCGAGGATAGTCCTATGCCGTAGAGATAGCCCTGGAGCCCCAGAATTCCCGTGTGTAGTGATGCTGCGCTCCACTTTCTTGCGTAGTCTGATCTCGCGGCAAGGCTCTTAACCTTTTCGTTGAGGGCCGTGAGGTCATGCTTCGGTGTCCACTGTGTAAACCTTGTGGCGTCCATATTAACAAGAAGAGGGAAACTCAAGGGATTACTCTCTGCGTGCTGGGAGAGGTGCGTGTTATGGAGTGCAACTGCTGCCGAGCTGAAGGAGTATATGCTGGATCCAGAGAAGAGAGAGGGCACTGTCGGGAATGCTACCGAACTTATATTCACGCTATATGAGTCGAGGTTGTACTTCGGAACTATCGCGGCCATAATCTGACGCTGGATTTCCTCTCCGTTTATTGCATAAGCGCCTTGGTTGACGATGACATCAACTTCCTCGTGGCGTGGCTTATTCTCTTCGTCAAGCCAGCTTGTGAATGAGAATTCAAGCCCTGTCAGGCGACTTGTTCGCTCATCCCTCATCTCGCATGGAAGCTTTGTCTTCATTGTCGCAATTGCCGTGAAAGCGCCATAAAGGGCGGGGGTGATGAGCATTTCGTCATAGCGCGCAAGGTACTCTTCATTGTGCACGAAAACAGAATCGCCGTTTAAAAGCGTTGCTCCCGCGACTGTTTTCTTGACAAGTTCCGGCCACTGTGTCGGGGTCTGTACGTGGATTGTTCCGTTTGCCTCTCCCCAGCTTAAAACATCATAGCGGACATGGCTTTTGAGTGTGGACGGCAGTACCCAGAGTGTTGACTCGACCTTCTTCATCGTCTGTTTCTGCTTCAAGAGTTCCTCTTCGTTTTCCTTTCCCCATGAAAATACAAGGTGGGGAGGGAGAGCAGGCTCCTGGGCTTTATGATTCTCTTCAAAGGCTGAGGTAATCGGCTTGATTTTCTCAAGGGCGAGTTCGGTGCTCTCGTAGTCGGGGCCGAAAAGTACCAACAATGGCTGCCCAATATAAGAGATGTAGTCGTCTGCGAGGAGAGGAATCTTCGTTCCCATAACCTCTATAGTGTTTTCGCCGGGAATGTCTTTCGCCGTGATAAGGAGAAACCTTGCATCCAATTCGGCCATATCAAAGCCGTCGAGACGGACGCAGGCCTTATCTGCTCTCAGGACCAGCCCGCAGCGCATATTGTATCTAGAGAAATTCTTGCGTTCTGCCATGGTATGAGGATATCACTTCTTTAGAACCATGTGCAATAAAACACTTCTTTTCTTTCTCCGCCTTTCTTGTTTTCCTCTTTTTTATGTTATACTTTCACCATGAACGCAAAAGAAGAGATACAGAGCCTGACCGAGAAGTTGATTTCCTATCAGGACACATATTACAAAGAGGGCCTCTCACTTGTCTCGGACAGTGAATACGATAGGCTTACAGATAGACTAATAGAACTTGAGAAGGAGTACCCCGAGTATGCCCTTCCTTCGTCCCCAACGCGTCGTGTAGGCTCCGACCTCACCTCCGATTTTCCCGAGGTTGAACACACAATCCCCGTCCTCTCCCTGGATAAGGCTTATTCGAAGGATGAAGTTCTTTCCTTCTTCTCCCGCTCGATAGAAAAGGAAGGCGGGGCGCTGAGTTTTGTTGCCGAGGAGAAGATTGACGGCATATCGATGGTCCTTTACTACGAAGACGGAATTCTCACTCGTGCTGTCACACGCGGTAACGGCAGTGTCGGGAACGATGTTACCCCAAACATCGTCACAATCAAATCCGTTCCCCTTGAACTCAAGGAGAAGGTCGATATAGCAGTAAGGGGAGAAGTCTATCTACCGAAGGCTGACTTCGAGAAGGTCAATGCCTCCCTTCCCGAGGACGAGAAGGCAGCAAATGCACGTAACTTAGCCGCAGGAACCGTAAGGCGCCAGAAGAGCAGTGACTGCGCCCGTGTCCCACTAGATATGTATTGCTATGAAGGTTTCTGGAGTGACAAGTCCCAGACTCCCGAGGACCACTTACATATACTTTCAAAACTCAAAGAGCTTGGGTTCAGAATTAATCCCGACTTTGCATATATTGCAGAGAGCGAAGAGGAAGCGAAGAAAGCCCTTGAGAGGGTTAATCTCGGAGGATCGGCATACAGTTTTTCCTCGCTCTCTTCGTACATAGAGAAAATGACAGATCTTAGGCCCACTCTCGACCATGAGATTGACGGCCTTGTTTTCAAGATCAACGAGCTCGATGTCAGAGAAAAGTTCGGCTACACCGTCCATCACCCGAGGTGGGCGATTGCCTATAAGTTCGAGTCCCCGCACAGCCAGTCGAAGCTCCTCTCCGTCACATGCCAGGTCGGACGCACAGGGCGTATAACCCCCGTTGCCGAAATAGAGCCTGTTGCACTCGGGGGCTCTACGATAAGACGTGCAACCCTCCATAATCAGGAGTATATAGACGAACTGGAACTCGCTGTTGGCGATACAGTCTCCATAACAAAGCGCGG
>CAVJEL010000022.1:21250-23790 GCA_963648635.1 Ruminococcus intestinalis | reverse complement strand
AAAAATGGACTCCTAAGAGTCCAGTATGGGCGGTATAAGGATTGAACTTATGACTTCCACCACGTCAAGGTGGCACTCTCCCGCTGAGTTAACCGCCCAATCTTCAAGAAGGATAAACCAAAGAGGGGGAAAGTGTCTAGTAGTTTTACTTAAGGAAAAAGTTAATTAGCTTACGATTTTTCTCATTGTACGGCCGATAGCGCATCGGAAGGTCAATCCAAGTTTTCTTGTCGACGACTGATGTGTAGTGGGAGAAGGTGTCGAAGCCGCTTTTACCGTGGTAGCCACCCATGCCACTTTCTCTTACTCCACCGAACGGCATCTCGGAAGTCGCAAGATGAATCAGCGTGTCGTTGATGCATCCGCCACCGAAGAGCGTGTGCGTCATCACATACTTTGCCTCTTTCTTATTGTTTGTGAAAACGTAAAGGGCAAGAGGATGGTCATTGCTATTTATATAGTCGATGCATTCTTTGATGTCGCTGTATGAAATAATCGGGAAAACAGGACCGAAAATCTCCTCCTGCATGACAGGGTCTGTAAAAGTAACATTCTCAAGGAGTGTCGGCTCTATCTTGAGTGTATCACTGTCCCAGTTGCCACCGAGTATGACTTTATCCTTATCGATGAGTGCTGTGATGCGCTCGAAGTGCTTTTTATTGATTATTTTTCCCCACTCAGGATTTGAGAGAGGGTTGTTTCCGACCATTTTCTTTATCTCTTTGATAAGTGCTTCCTTGAACTCCTTCTCAATTGTCCTCTCAACGAAAATGTAGTCGGGGGCGACACAGGTCTGACCGCAATTGATGAGCTTACCGAAAGCTATACGTTTAGCCGAAAGTGCTATGTCAGCTTCTTTTGTTACGATAGTCGGGCTTTTTCCTCCGAGCTCGAGGGTGACGGGAGTCAGATGCTTTGACGCTTTCTCCATCACAAGCTTTCCGACGCTCTTACTTCCCGTAAAGAAAATGTAGTCGAAGTTCATCTCGAGGAGTGACTCATTCTCGTCTCTACCTCCCTCGACGAGGGCAACTAGTCCTTCGGGGAAGGTTTCTTCAATCATTTTCTTAAGGACCTTCGAAGTATTTGCTGAGTATGCCGAGGGCTTTAAAACGGCGGTGTTGCCGGCAGCGAGGGCATCAGCTAGGGGCTCGAGAGTCAAGAGCACAGGATAGTTCCACGGACTCATGATAAGCGTATTGCCGTAGGGAAGAGGACGAGTGAACGAGTGTGACGCAAATTGCGAAAGGGGAGTCGGGACTCTCTTGGCCTTCACCCATTTACCGAGGTGTTTGTATATGTATGAAATTTCACTCAGTGTCAATCTTATTTCACACATATCGCTTTCGGCTTCAGGCTTTCCTAAATCGAGGCGTAATGCTTCTCTGAGTTCGTCACTGTATTTTTCTATTGCACCGTAGAGGCTCTTGAGCGCCTTGAGACGCTCTTTGAGTGTAAGCGTTTTACCACTGAGGTAGTACTTACGCTGTGTATCGAGAATCTTCTCTATGCTTGCTCTATCCATATTCTCAACCTTGTGTTACTTCCTTTCTGTCGCGTAGGCCTTTTGTTGTCCACTTACCTGACTTATAACGCCATACAAAGAGTATTGATCTCACAGCCCAGTCAATATACATACCCCACATAACGCCTCTGAGCCCGAAGCCCAGGTTAAGTCCCAGAACACGTGCAGATACAACTCTGAAGAGCCACATTGAAGATACTGCGACTATCATGGCAAATGTTACGTCCCCGGCACTCTTGAGGGCCTGGGGGAGTGTAAACGAGAGCGGCCAGATCAAAACCTGAATAATCAGGTTTTCCGTTGTGACGAGGAATGCAAGCGACGCTGTTTCCTCGGAGTAGTTATATGCTTTGAGGATTACCGGAAGAAGTGACATGACGACAACGGATGTCAGGAAGATGAGAATGTACGCGAGTCTCACAAAATATCTTGTATACCACCTTGCCTCATCGTAGCGCCCGGCACCGCAGCTTTGACCTCCGCATACCATTAAGGCAAGCCCCGCAGCACTACCTGTAACGTTAGCAAACGTTCCCATGTTGTCGAGGAATGCAAAGGATGCAATTGATGCCGTTCCGCATGCCGCGATTGTTGAAATCGTGACTATCTTACCAAGCTGGAAAATTGAGCTCTCGGCACCCGAGGGGAGTGCTATGGAAAAGATTGTCGATGCCATCTTGAAGTCGAATTCGAACTTCAATAGTGAATCTATGTAGACTACGAGCTTATGAGAATGAACAAGAACGAGGAATATACCTGCCATTACGATACGTGATACGAGGGTACTCAATCCGACCCCGAATGCTCCCATGTTGAATATGAAGAGGCAGATAGCATTTCCGATAATATTAACGATATTACCGATTGTTGAGACAACGAATGTGCTCTCGGTTTTTCCCTGTGCCCTGAAGATGGCGGTAAGGGATGATGTCAGCGCCATGAAAGGCATTGAGAGGATAATCGGAATCGAGTAGTCGAGTGCTGCCTTGAAGACATCCTCTTCAACACTGCCGTA
>CAVJEL010000022.1:19791-20955 GCA_963648635.1 Ruminococcus intestinalis | reverse complement strand
AGGAGAGGATAATAGATTTTTCTCAATTCTTTTCTGCTGAAAAGCATGCCCGGTGTTTCCTGAAGTTTCATAGCTCAGAAAATATATCCAAAGGGTAACTCTTTCAAGCCTATGCGGCGCGATATTTTTTTCTTTTTCCCTTAACTTATTTCTTTTTTGTGCTATAGTATTGGAGAAGGCAATCCTTCATTAATTCATTTTTCGCTGGGGACTTTCGTGGGCAGAAAAACCAGTGGTATTCATTAGTCTATAATCCTTACGACCATGCCCTCCACGCACCGGATATGTTACACGGTGTAATTCAGGCATGGAGACAATTTATGAAAAACATTATTGGAGAGAAGTATCTTCTCTCATCCTATGAGGAGAACGGACTCATATTGGATGAGGATAAGGCTGAGGCTTTAACATTTCTTACTTTCTGTAGCGACTTCGATATTAACCAATACATATCGCGCTACGCTGTCCCCTCGTCGTCGGGAGAGCTTATATTTGTTCCCGGCACAACCTTCAGCGCGCTTAAAAGAGATATCCTCTTCGATATTGAACTGGGGAGGCTCGTATTGTCGAGCGGGGCGCTGTTACTCGTTGAAATCGAGAGGAGGGTGAGGATGCCCCGTGAGGAGCATTCTTTATCGATAGAAGGACGAATGACGCTTGAAGACATATGGTTCGAGTACAATACGAGCTACTCCTCATCTTTAAGGGAGAGCATCGCTTCCGCATTCGGCCTCGATGAATACACCTTCTCGGATGAGCTGGAGATGATAAGCTACGCCGTTGAGCGTGCGAGGGAGAGGCGAAAACTCATCGACCACGTTTTTCTCGATGCCCCATCCATTACCTTTCCCTTTCTCAAAAGCAACATGATTGCTGCAGCTCTCTATATGACTGAAGGGCTTTTGAACTATGTTTCGTCCCCTTTGAAGACTAAATCATTCGAGAGTCTCATTTCTCTTCTTGATAGATACTCCATTGATTGGGAAAGAACAGGATTGACATATCAGAAGTAAGGTTTTAACTTCCTGAGTATATGAAAGTCTGGGCACACAGGGGATTTTCCAGCATATACCCTGAAAACACAATGCTGGCATTTGAAAGGGCAGTTGAAAGCGGGGCTTACGGAGTTGAGATGGACGTTCATCTATCGTCTGACGGGAAGCC
>CAVJEL010000022.1:0-19562 GCA_963648635.1 Ruminococcus intestinalis | reverse complement strand
AAGGTCGTGGAATTGGTGAAGAAGTACAAAATCGAAGAAAAAGTCCTCTTCTCTTCCTTCAATTGGCTGAGCGTTATACGCCTCAAGCATCTTCAACCTGATATTCCCTGTGGTCTTCTTTTTGATGCTAGTGCGAATATCCGGCACATTGCATATGAGGCAAAGGCGTGTGGAATTGAATACCTTCATCCCGACTATGCGTGCATAACCGATGAGATGGTAAGAGAATGTAAAGAGTGCGGGGTTGGTATCAACACATGGACGGTCAATGATGACGCGAAAATAAAGAAGCTAGTAGAGTGGGATGTGGAGGGATGCATCACAAACTCTCCAGATATGGCCCTGGCCTCACTTTTCGGCAAGCGTTGACCCTTCGAAGAACGAGAAGGGGACAAGGACATTTTTCTCCTCCCTCTCTTCGCCGTTTATGATATCGAAAAGCATGCGGGCGACTTCAACTCCCTTTGTATATCCGTGCTGATTGATTGTCGTGAGTGCGCTGTTGACGCTTTTGTCGCAATAAATCCCGTCAAAGCCTACGACGGATATATCTTCAGGTACCTTGTAACCCTTGTTCCTGAGCTCTTCAATTACTCCCATTGCCTGTATATCTGACATGGTGACAATTGCTGACGGAAGTCCCTTTTCGAGTATCTTCTGACACACTGCACGGCCGCCGTCTATTGTCGAGTTTTCTGCATATTGCCTTACGGGCTTTGTTATGTTGTACTCTGCAAGTGCTTTTTTGTAGCCAATCATTCTGAAGTTGGCAACACCCGGCGGTACATCATCCCTCTCCGTTGCTTCTATATATGCCGCGCCCGGAAGGGTTACGATTGCAATATCGCGGTGACCTCTTTTGAGGACTTCC
The DNA here is from genome assembly GCA_963648635.1 of Ruminococcus intestinalis. Lineage (GTDB taxonomy): Bacteria > Spirochaetota > Spirochaetia > Sphaerochaetales > Sphaerochaetaceae > Ornithospirochaeta. The sequence goes on along the minus strand of CAVJEL010000022.1, from coordinate 18,691 downwards.
TTCATCTGGGTGTATGCAGCTCCCGTATTATCTATCGATACGCTGTAGCCTTCCTCTTCGTCGATGGCGTCAAGCCTTACAAGAGGAAGCCTTCTCTTCTTCAAGGCTTCCTTTACGCCTCCTCCGAAATCGAGGCCCATACCGACTATGCCGTCGACGGTTGCACTTTTTATCGCTTCTGCAATCGAGGAGTGAAGGGGAGGAATGAGCGTGAAGGTGTAGCCATATGTCTCGCAGACACTTCCGATTCCCCTTAAGATATCGACAACGTGTGGGTTATCGAGTGAAATATCGAATGTCTGGGGAACAAGAAAGCCCAGCGAGAAGTGACGCCCGAGAGAGAAGTTGCGGGCCATAGGGTCGGGGATGTAATCGAGCTCCTTTGCAACCTGTAGGATTTTCTCCACAGCGGTGCTACTTATCCTCTCGGGGTTGTTGAATGCAAATGACACGGCGGTCTTCGAGTAACCGCTTTTCTTCGCTATATCTGCTATTGTAATCCGTTTATCGCTCATTGTTTGTAAACCTAAACTAGTTTACATACAATTTTTCTTCCGGTCAAAGCTTTCTTTACACCAATGTCCCGAGGAGGAAGTCCGAAACAAATACTGCAGCAAGTCCATAGAGGGTGGGGTCGATTAAATCAGCTCTCTTACGACATACCATCACGACAACATAGGACACAACGCCGAGCATGAGGCCGGTGGTTATACTTGATGTAAATGGTGTTCCAACGATTATCAGGAAGCATGGGAGTGATATCTCGACATGTTTCCATGTTATCTGTGTAATTCCACTCATCATCGACATACCGACCATTACGAGCGGCGCCGTCATTGCGACATCGGAGACGATTTGGGTAAGAGGAACAAAAGGCGAGAAGATGATGAACATAAGTCCTGCAATGACACTCGAGAGTCCTGTGCGTGAGCCTTCCTTTATTCCTGTTGCAGACTCTGCAAGAACTGTGAGGCTACTTACTCCCATCAATGCACCAAAGGATGAGCCGAGGCTTGTCGAGAGAAGAACTTCCTTTCCGCCCTCGAGGTTACATGTGCTGTCAGTAAGCCCAGCATCTGTTCCGATACCAATCATGACGCCGGTTGCATCGAAGAATCCGGAGATAACAAACGAGAGCAGTGCCGAGAGAATAGGAACAAAACCCATCGTATTGAAAATCGAGAAGTCACACTCCCAGAATGACGGTGCAATATTTAATGGCGCAGTTATTCTTTCCGGGAATGTTGTTATGCCGAACGGAATACCCGCTGCTGCCATCACCACCATGCCGATAATCAAGGCACACGGGACCTTCTTAATTTTGAGGACTGCTGTTAAAAAGATACCGAAGAGCGCAAGAAGAGGACCGGCGGACGTAATCGAGCCCATACTGAGGAGATTGTTGTCTGCCTGAATGAGCCCTGAGTTTATGAGGCCGGAAAGTGTAATGAGTAGTCCAACTCCTGCAGAGAGCGCGAATTTGAATGACGGCGGGAGTGCATCTGTCAGTCTTTCCCTCAACGGACTGAGTGATATGAGAAGGAACAATATTCCCGATACGAAGACGAGTGAGAGCGTCTGCTGCCAGGTGCATCCGTAGTACTGGGTGATTGAGTATGTGAATGTAGTTGCAAAGCCTATACCCGGGCCTATGATGAAAGGCGTGTTCGAGATTAAGCCTGAAAGGATTGTCGATACCCCCATCACGAGAGCAACGCTTGTCATTGTCGAGTAGTAGTTCACTCCGGCATTCTTGAGGATTCCGGGAATAAGAATAATAAGGTAGAGGGAAGTAAGGAAGGAAGTAACGCCGCCTCTTAATTCACTCTTGAAGTTCGAGCCTCTTTCACTTATATGGAAATACTTATCAATTTTATTCATCACAACTCCTCCTTATTATAATGCCGAAAGCACATACATTACGATGAATGCTATGGAGAACACCCAGGTAATTGGCGGGACCTTCTTTGCGCCACCTGTCACGAGCTGTATGGCTGTGTATGAGATGAGTCCCACTCCGATACCGTCGGCAACGGAATAGGTGAAGGGGATCATAATCATGGTGATGAAACAGGGGAGGGCAAGCTTTACGTTGTGCCAATAGATGTTGGTTGCATTACCAATCATCATCATTCCTATGAGTATGAGGGCGGGAGATGTCGCTGCACTCGGAATGATGGATGCAAGAGGAGATATTAAAATAGTCAATAAGAAAAGCACAGAAAGAATTAAGGAGTAGAGTCCGGTGCGTGCGCCGTCGGATACTCCCGTAGCTCCTTCGACAGTCGGAATAAGAGGTGCACCACCGAAAACCGGTGCAACTACGTTTCCCAGTGCCGCTGCAATCATTCCCTTGCTGTATCTGCCGAGTGCATCGTCCTTATTCGAACTCTTTTCAGCTCCTGCTATACAGAAGAGACCCCCGAGGGTGTTGAAACAGAGACAGATTGTGAATGTGAGGAGCGAGGATACAAGTGGGAGAATCCCGTGTGATAATACCCCTTTGTAGTCTAGGGCCAGGAAGAGCTCCTTAACAGCCGAGAGCGAGAGCGATATCTCATCGGGCATTGTGCTAACACCGAGAGGAAAACCGATGAGGGTTGTTGCAATTATTCCTATTAACAGTGCGCCGTTTATCTTCCAAGCCATCAAGACTCCAGAAATGAAGAGCCCGATGATTGCAAGGAATGTCGATGCAACCCCGATGTCCCCCAGAAGGAGCATGCCGTTTTCGGCCCTGACGATTCCCGACCCGATGAGACCGATGAGGGCGATGAAGATTCCGAGTCCTGCAGTTATCGCGCTTTTCATACTCGGTGGCATACAGTTAATCATCATATCTCTCAAGGGAGTGAGTGTGATTATGAGGTATAAGACACCGGAAATACTTACGATAGCCATTGCCTGCTGCCAGGAATAGCCCATTGCAAAGCACATGGTGTATGTAAAGAAGGCATTGAGACCGACGCCCGGCGTCAGCATGACGGGGACGTTGAAAAAAGTGGATAACAGACATCCGACTGCAGATGCAATACATGTTGCGATAAGGACACCCGTATAGTCCATTCCCGTCTGGGAGAGATAGCTAGGAGTGACGAAGACAATATAGACGATTGAGAAAAACGACGTCAGCGCCCCCCTGAGTTCCTTCTTTACTGTCGTTCCATTCTCGCTGAGTTTGAAAATGCGGTCTAATTTCTTCATGACTCCTCCTTCTATAATGATTCCGGTTCCAATTTCAATATTACCATCTTCTGGGTGATTGTAAACGGCGTGTGCTCGTCGGTTGCTTTTTTACATAAGAGAAGCTTCTTCTCGAGTTTTTCTACAAGAATGCCGAGCTCTCGTCTTACAACAGGGTCTTTTGAGACTGCGTGTACAACGACTTTGTCTTTTTCAACGTCGACCCTTGTGACAGCCTCATGCTTTTCGAATTCCATATGGCTTATTTCATTCGTGATTTTGTTTATATCGTATAAAAAGCTTATGTTGCGGTCCCTTGCTATGTCGAGTTCGTCGGCAAGGCATATAAGGGACGCTAGGTAGGGCAGGCATACTTTCTTTCCCTCGTCGACCACAAAAGAAGGGGGATATTCCTTCTCGTCCATCAAGTTTGTTCTGCGGTGGCCGCGGGAGACCTGGATTATTGCGTATAGGTATCTGTCGTTCGGAATATCGAAAAGGTGGCCGTATTTTTTAAGAAATAGCCCCGAGAGTTCCTGATGGTTGTCCCTGATTAGCTCTGCGCGCTCCTCGTCGTTTGAGGCTTTGGGAAGAGAAAGAACTGAAGAAAAGCTTTCGAAGTCACTTTCTGATACTCCCATTCCTATATCATGAAAAAGGGCACCCATAATCAATACGTATAAATCATCGGCTGTAAGCTTATCAATCTGGGACCCGATAAGTGCGTTGGCGAAGGCAAGTACATCCATTGAGTGGAGGATGGTGTGGTCGGTATAGAATGGAAATATGTGCTGATACTTATTAAGCATCGCCTCCGAGACAACTAAACACCCTTGATATCTTTTATGAAGTTCCGGCGAGAGCGTGTAGAGTCTCTGTTCAATACCGTATTCCTGGTTCATTTTTCTTCCTCAACTCCTCATTCTCTTTTGTTTTGGACTATTTATCAACAAATAATGCGTAATAAGGATGGTTTTCGTGCGATTGTTCGACTTTGAATCATCTTTGTTGACATCAGTACAATTGAGTAAGAAAATTTAAAAAGGGGGTACGAGAATGTTTTATCTCAGGTTGCTGGCTCTTGTAATAATTTCTCCGCTTATGACAGTTGTCATCTACATATTCGGTAAAAAGACTGTCATAAAGAAGGTTGGACTCGGACGACGCGAGATAATCGCGGGGGTCGTCTTTTCATTCGGCTCGATATTACTCACTCACCTAAGTATCCCCGTCGGTGGTGCACTTATAAGTACACGCGACTCTGCAGTACTTTCTGCAGCCCTCATTTTCGGCCCGATAGCCGGTATGATAGCCGCAGTCGTATCAGCTCTCGAGAGGTTCTTCTCTGCCGGTGCGACATTCACGGCCCTGGGTGCATCCATTACAACAGTGATTGCAGGTGTCGGAGGATCGCTTTTGCGCCACTTCATGTTCGACGATAGAAAGCCGTCTCCAACATACGGCTTTATGATTGCCTTCTGTATGGAAGTTGTGAATATGCTCTTTGTATTCCTCACGAACATGAGTGATATAAAGGCGGCATTCAATCTTGTGGAGAGTGTGGGACTCGCGATGATCCTTTCAAACAGCATATCAACAGCGCTCTCGCTTTTGATAGTTTCCAATGTACTGGGTAACAGGAAGGCTCTTGTTGAAAGGCGCAAAAGAAACACGCTTCTTCTTTCCCAGGTCTTTGCAAGGTGGCTTTTTGTTTCCGTCATTTTCTCATTTGTAATATCATGTGGCTTTATTTATGTACTTGAAACCAGGCTCAGCAGTAGCGATGCCGAGGAGATGATAAGCCTCTACATAAACGATGTCTCTCAGGATATAAGCGATGCCTCCGACGAGAATTTATTGGAGCTTACGAAGGCAGTAAGAGATGAACTAGAAGTAACCAATGATTACTCGAGAAACGCCCTCATCGCACTCTGCGACAAGTATGACATATCGGAAATAAACATCATCGACAGCAATGGTATAATCAGATGGAGTTCGACTCTCATATATATCGGCTTCAATATGCGTAGTGGCGAGCAGAGCAGGGCGTTTATAGAGGCTCTCATTGAAGGTGATGCGGAGTACTACGTTCAGAGCTATCAGACTGTCTCTCATAAGTCCGGGGTGAACATGAAGTATGCAGCCTACAACCTTGATGGCACGGGCTTTGTCCAAGTCGGATACAATGCCGATCGCTTCCAGAGGGACATAGACTCGGCAGTAGTCGGAATTACACGTAATAGGCATGTTGGGGAAAGCGGTTTCATGCTTATTGCCAACGAGGACGATATTCTTGTGAGCGACCCCGATAAGAACGAGGGCAAGCACCTTAATGTAACGGGTATCGAAATAGGGGAATGCGAAGAAAACACCCTCCTGAGGATGAGTGTGTACGGCACAGAGGCATATGTCATGTACTCTATAAGCGAAGGCTATTACATAATCGGAGTACTTCCCCTTGAAGAAGTTCTCTTCGGACGCAATATCTCGCTCTATGTCACGATATTCATCGAAATCATGGTCTTCGCGATGCTTTTCCTTCTCATCTACTTCCTTGTAAAGAAGCTTGTCGTTGAGAACATTCAGAAAATCAACGCTTCCCTCGAGGAGATTACAGGTGGCAACCTCAATGTTTCCGTCAATGTCAGGACAAACAGGGAATTTGTCTCGCTTTCGGATGACATAAACTCCACTGTAGATACCCTCAAGGGCTATATAAAGGAAGCTGCGGAGAGAATCGACAAAGAGCTTGAATTTGCGCGGACAATACAGCTAGGGTGTCTACCATCTGTTTTCCCGCCGTACCCTGACAGAAAGGATTTCGACATATATGCCTTGATGTCGACAGCAAAGGAAGTCGGAGGCGACTTCTACGACTTCTACCTTCTTGACGAGAACAGGCTTGTATTCCTCATTGCAGACGTGTCTGGAAAGGGAATATCGGGTGCGATGTTCATGATGAGGGCAAAGACTGTCCTCAAGAGCTACATGGAGAACGAGAAAAACACAGCCCTGGCTATGACGAAGGCCAACAATGCACTTTCGGAGAACAATGAAGCCGAGATGTTCGTGACATGCTGGATGGGAATACTCGATTTCACAACACACATCGTCCACTATACTAATGCCGGCCACAATCCTCCTCTTGTCCGTCATAAGGGCGGGGATTGGGAATACCTCAGGATGAAGCCGGGCTTCGTACTTGCAGGACTTGAAAACTACAAGTACAGGGAAGGGGAGTTCGAACTTGCGCCGGGTGACGAGATTTATCTCTATACAGACGGTGTAACGGAGGCTACGGACAGCGGCAATAATCTTTACGGCGAGGATAGACTGCTGGCGGCAATAAAGAAGACCGACGGCATGAGCGCCCGGGAGGTGTGTCAATCAATTAAAGGAGACGTTGATTTGTTTGTGGGGGATGCGAGCCAGAGCGACGATATAACGATGCTCTCTTTGATTATAAACGAAAACAACTCCATTACTCTCGACCCGAATGAAGACAACATGAATGATGTCGTGGCATTCGTGGAAGGGGTGCTCGAAAAAGCAGAGGTTCCGCCCAAAATTATGATGAAGATTGATATCGTAATTGACGAAATCTACTCGAATATAAAGCTCTACAGCGGGGCAACGGAAGCAAGGGTTGAGTGTACCGTGAGAGACAACAACATCACGCTGATTTTCTCCGATAACGGTGTCCCGTACAACCCGCTCGAGGCTGAGGAGCCCGATGTTACGCTTGATGCTGAAAAGCGTAAAATTGGAGGACTCGGGATTTTCATGGTGAAGAAGACAATGGACGAGGTTGATTACGAATATGAGCTCTCATTCAACCGTCTTATACTCAAAAAAAGCTTTTAGCGCGGAAGAAACTTGATGTAATTTTGACCATTATCTCTTTTTTCTGTCCCTTCTTATATGGTAATCTTACTTCGTTCGAAAGATGATTTCATTTTCCGCCGTAAAGTGCGGAAATTTTGATGAGGTCTTTGACTCTCGTGGGAGACTGAATATGAGAAAGAAAAGTGTATTGCTGGCCCTGGCGCTTGTAATTCTGCTATGCCTGACAGGCTGCGGAGATGAAGATGAGACATTTGTCTATACTTCCCTAAGTGATTTTGCAGGCCGTGACATCGCCTGTTATGCCGGAACCACACTCGACATGAGTGTTTCCGCTGTTATTCCAGATATTACCTGGCACTACTATGATGACTCTGCCGGACAGCTTGAGGCTCTCAAGAAGGGAGATGTTGATGCAATCCTGACAGATGAGCCTGTGGGAAGGGCCATCGTTGCAGAGAGAAGCGAATTTGCACTTTTTCCCGAAAAGATTACCGCCGACAGTTACGGCTACATGTTCAAGAAGGGTAGTGACCTTACAGATAAGTTCTCCTCTGTTATTGAAGAGTTCCTCTCCGACGGAACGATAGATGCTCTCAAGGCAAAATGGTTCAGCGGAGACAGTGACAAGATGAAAATAAACTGGAGCGAGTATAACATTTCGCCCAGGAGTAACAGCACGTTGAAGTATGTTTACGAGCCGACTATGTACCCCATGACATATACCGGAGGTGACGGTAATGTCTCAGGCTTCGAGGCTGAACTACTGTTGAAGATTGCCGATAAACTCGATATGGGTGTCGATATTTCGATGGCAGGCTTTGCCTCCTTCATCAACTTCGTCCAGACAGGAAAGGTTGATGTAGCATCGGGAAGCATATCGATTACGGAAGAAAGACGAGAGGCTGTCGATTTCTCCACTGCACACTACATCGGTGGAAGCGTATTTCTATGCCTAGCTGAAAATATCGAAGGTGCTGTGAGCGGGGAAGCAGAGGAGAGTTCTTTCTTCTCACGTGTTGCCACAAGTTTTGAAAAGACATTCGTCAAAGAGTCAAGGTGGAAGCTTATTTTTAAGGGCCTTGGGGTTACACTTCTTATTTCCTTCCTCTCGACTCTTTTCGGCACAATTCTCGGCTTCATCTTCCTCTTCATGCTGAGAAGCGGTAAGAAGTACTTAGAGGCACCCGTCAGGGTAATATGTTCTCTTGTTCAGGGAATACCGACACTCGTCATACTTCTTATCGTCTATTTCGTAATATTCGGTTCATCCAATGCTTCTCCTATTTTCATTGCAACAATTGCATTCTCGATTATATTCTCGGTCTCCGTTGCCGGAATTCTCCAGAATGGAATAAATGCGATAGATAAGGGACAGTTCGAGGCTTCGACAGCACTCGGATTCGGCAAGGTGGACCTCTATAGGCGTATAGTAATGCCTCAGGCAATTGTCCATATCCTTCCTCTCTATAAGGGAGAAGTCGTAAGCCTTATGAAGCTCACAAGTATTGTCGGCTACATAGCAATACAGGATTTGACAAGAGCCGGCGATATAATCAGAAGCCGCACATATGAAGCATTCTTCCCGCTTCTCTCGGTTGCCCTCATTTACTTTGTTCTTTCCTATCTCATTGGGCTTTGCATCAGCCGTATCGAGATAAGAATTAACCCGAAGAAGAGGAAAATAACACTGCCGGAAGAAGATTCGAATTTCGTTGAGAAGACCGCCGATGTTTCAGATAGTGCTGATAAGCCAGTATTGATTGAAATCGAACACCTTAAGAAGGAGTACCCGAATATTACCCCTCTCAGGGATGTCAACACAACGATAAGTAAGGGTGAGGTCATCACGATAATCGGGCCCTCAGGAACAGGTAAGTCGACACTCATGAGATGTATCAACCGCCTTGAAATACCTACAAGCGGAACAATCAGGGTCTTTGGTGAAGATACAGGCGACAAGAATACAGACTTGAGAAAATTGAGACAGAGGATGGGAATGGTTTTCCAGTCCTTCAACCTCTTCGGTAATATGACGGTAATCGAGAACGTAATGCTCGCACCGGTTGTACTCAAGAAGGAAGACAGGACCTACGCATACTCCAATGCAATGAGACTTTTAAGGATGGTGGGTATGGCAGGAAAGGCACTTTCGTACCCTGATGAACTCTCGGGTGGCCAGAAACAGCGTGTCGCAATTGCACGTACTATTGCCATGAATCCAGATATCATCCTATTTGACGAGCCGACATCAGCCCTCGACCCGACGATGGTCGGAGAAGTTCTATCAGTCATCAAGGAACTCGCAAAGCATGGCATGACAATGATGATCGTCACACATGAGATGAAGTTTGCACGTGATGTCTCGACAAGAATATTCTACATGGACCAGGGTATAGTCTACGAAGACGGTACTCCTGAGGAGATTTTCGACCATCCGAAGAAGGACAGAACAAGGGCCTTTGTAAAGAGACTCAAGGTACTTTCTCTCTCCATCGAGTCGCTTGATTACGACTTCATCTCGATGAGCGAGAAGCTCCAGAGCTACGGCGAGAAGAACATGTTCGGTAAGAAGAGAACAATGGCCTTGAGACTGCTCTTCGAGGAGATAGCATCTCTCAACATAATACCGAAGGCTTCTCCAGAGCTGCCGCTAACTGTTTCTGCAGAGTATGAAGAAGCAAGCGATGACCTCGAGATGCGCTTTGAATGGAGAGGTAAGGAGTACAATCCTCTTGAGAATGCCGAAGAGATTTCGTCGAAGCTTATTAATGCTCAGATTAAGAGTGGCTCCTTCACTTACACAGATGGCAACAATAGACTCGTTTTGAGTTTGTAATATAGGAGGGAATATGAGTTGTAGCAACACTAGGCCTTGCCCATGCACATACGATTGCCCGCGCCACGGTAGATGCTGTGAGTGCGTAGCACATCACAGGGACAACGATGAGGGTGTCCCTGGATGCTTCTTCTCAAAAGAAGCTGAAGCAACTTATGATAGGAGTATACGAAACCTGGCCCTCGATCACGGCCTCAAAGTTGAGTGAGAGGATGGGGAATCAAGCACCTGAAGTTTGATGCTTCTCCTTCCTCTGTTCCCCGGGACGAAAAGATTATCCTTAAAATCAACAATGAAAACCCTTCCCGTAAACTGATGTGTATCAGGGAAGGGTGTACTTAGTTTTTGAGTATATAATTCAAGGCATTCTGGATTCTTCAGGAGGGGCAGTTCTTATTCCACCTGCTATCTCTTCCAAATCGACATCATTCAAAGAATGTTGAAGCTCCTCGTTTTTCCTGTCCTCAAGTTTGATATTGTTTTCCTTAACGATGGTTTCTACTTCCTCAACGTTTTCGGCTTTCCTGCTTTTTTCAATCACATCCTTTTTGATGTCAGCCATTTTCTGCTCCTTATGTCAGCTAAAATCAAGGGAGAAACTCAGAGAAGAATTTCTCCTCTCTCCAGTTTCTCTATATTTTTTTTTCTTCAGGTTCCGTACTCTCTGGTGGCAATCCATTCCTCAGAGAGGTACATGGAGTCCACCGGCGACTTTTTAGGTCGTAATCAGCTAAGGGCATGTTGTCCTTAAGCTCTTCCGCTTTCGGCCTGGCACTATCTTTCGAACTTTCGATGGAGAAGATTAGAAATTCTTCATTTTGTTTTCGACGTATTCCATTCTGTTCTGGCCTGCAAAACCGCCTGCAACCTTGTCCATATCGTCGTCATTCAGTTCTGCGCTGTTCTTCTTGAGGTTTTCCTTATCCTCAGCCTTCTTGATTTTTTCATTTACATCTTTTTTGATATCTGCCATTTTTGTATCTCCTTACACATGTATTTACGTAGAAAAACTACATCTGTTAATAATTTTTCACAGTTTTGAATCATATTCAAGAAAAAAAGAGCCACGTTATTCTACTTTGTGTTTGATTTTGTTTCCCCGATTATAAAAGTTAGGTGTTTTTGTCCTTGCTTTTATTGCCAACGTAACAGTTAATTTATTATATTTTATTTATATCATTTTATTTAACATGGAGGTAGTCATGGGTTTTGGCAAACAGCTGAAGGAGGTTGCCGTATCCGTCCTTCCGATAGTCGTAATTGCGTCTATCCTGGGTTGGATTTTCGGTATTTTCACTCCTTCCTTATTTGCTCAGTTCATATTCTCCGCTCTTCTGGTTGTATTCGGCCTCACACTCTTCTTATTGGGTGTTAATGTCGGATTCCTGCCGGTCGGCAACCACCTGGGTGCCATGATTACGCAGAAGAAGAGTGTGCCACTCTTGGTATTTGCGGGAATAGGACTGGGAATTCTGATTACATTGGCCGAACCTGATGTAAAGGTTCTTTCAGATCAGGTTGCATCGATGAAAAGCGGACTCAGTTCTTCGCTTCTCGTCTTTATAATCGCTGTCGGTGTCGGACTCTTCATGGCCATAAGTTACGTAAGGGCGCTGACGAGATTTTCCCTCAAGATAACAATGGCTGTTGGAGTTGCATGTATGTTCCTTGCAGCATCGTTCTGCTCGGAGTTCTTCGTCTCCGTCGGTTTTGACGCAGGTGGTGCGACAACAGGACCTATGGCGGTACCGTTCATCATGGCACTGGGTATGGGTGTTGCATCAGTTCACGGCCACCATGAGGAAGACTCCTTCGGTTATACCGGAATAGCTTCAATCGGCCCTGTCATTGCAATCCTTGTTTTCGGTGCATTCATGGGCAGCGGTGGCAGCATTGTCTCTGACGAGAGCAGCACAACCGGCATGCTTGAACTTTTCGGTGAGGTTGCACTCTCAGTAACGAAGTCTCTTCTTCCGCTTGTTGTCATATGTATTCTTGTTCAGGTCTTCTTCATGAAGCTTCCGCGCGTCAGAGCGACAAGAATGTACATGGGTATCTTCTACTCATATGTCGGCATAACCATATTCCTATTTGCCGTTGAGTCATCATTCATGAGTGTTGCCCGCATGCTGGGTAAGGAGATGGCAACTACGGCTCCGGGAGCATTGATTCCGATTGGCCTCTTACTGGGTGCGTGTGTTGTTCTTGCAGAGCCTGCAATATGGGTTTTGACGGAGCAGGTAGAAGAAGTCAGTGAAGGTAAAATCAAGCGCTTTGTCCTTCTGGCTTTCATCGCAATAGGAGTTGCATGTGCAGTCATGCTCAGCATGATCCGTATCATCCACGGAACATCGATTTGGTATTTCCTCCTCCCGGGCTATGCAGTTGTTCTTGCACTTCTGCCGTTTGTGCCTACACTGTTTGTAGGTATCGGATTCGACTCAGGTGGAGTTGCAACAGGCCCTATGAGCTCGACATTCCTTCTGCCTTTTGTTTCTGGCGCCGCATCGGTACTTGCTGCGGATCCTGCAAGCATGGCTTTCGGAATGATTGGTCTTATTGCTATGATGCCTATCCTGGCAATTGAAGTACTGGGTCTTGTCTTCTCGATGAAGATAAAAAAGGGAGAGAAAAAAGAGGAGGCTGTGAATGAATAATGGAAAGATGCTCTTTGCAATTGTAAACAAGGGCGAGAGCGGAAAGCTGATGGATAAGCTCAGAGAGAGCGGGGCATTCGGCGGAACTGTCATGAATGCACGTGGAACTGCACCCTCTTCTATACTTTCGATGCTGGGTCTTGGAGAAGGCAAGAAGGAAGTCCTACTCTCCATGCTCAATGAAAAGATTGAGAAGCCGTGTATTGAAAGTGCAAAGAACGCAAAGTGCAAAGGGGTGATCGCACTTCTGGGATTGAAAGGAGAAAATGAGATGAATGATAAGGATTTATTGATGATTCAGGTTATATGCGAGAATGGATACGCTGACGATATCATGGCGGCTGCGAGAAAGGAAGGAGCCAAGGGAGGCACAATCCTCAAGGGCCACGGCACAGCCAGGGAAGGGGACACACAGTTCTTCGGCTATCCTATTACTGCGGAGAAGGAAATTCTCGTAATAGTTGAAGAGAAGAAGAATGCAGAGAAAATCATCGCTGCAATCGATAATCTTCCATTCCTGAAGCAGAAGGGTAAGGCCGTTGTCTTTGCTCTCCCTGTCAGTCATTTCAGTACAATAGGCTAGAAATAAGAAGATTATGTGGAGAATGGCCCCGAGAGAAATCAAAGGGTCATTTTTCTTTATTTTTATTGTTGACTATTTGTTGTTATTTAATTAATTAAAAAGTGCTTCGATAAATTCTTTATCGATCTCACTTCATATATTTGAGGAATATAAATTGATTAAACAGCTCTTTTCCCGTGTCAGGGAGTATAAAGGTAAGGCACTTATCACGCCACTTTTCATGGTATTGGAAGTGTTAATGGAAGTCCTTATTCCGGCAATCATGGCCCAGATAATCGACGTGGGTGTTGCAAATATGGACATGAAGATAATAATCACGCTGTCACTTCTTCTGGTCCTTTCGGCACTGCTGTCGCTAACATTCGGAATCCTCGGCGCGCGCTTCGGCTCCGTCGCGGCATCGGGCTTTGCAACAAACCTTCGCCGTGATTTATATGAGAAGGTTCAGTCGCTCTCATTCTCCGACATTGATAGATTCAGCCCATCGAGCCTCATTACACGTCTCACAACAGATGTGCAGCGTATACAGATGCTCTTCTCAATGTCCATCAGGATGTTCGTCAGGTCTCCTATGATGCTTATTTTCGCTTCCATCATGGCACTAAGAAACGGCGGCTCGCTTTCGATTATCTTCCTTCTTGTAATCCCTATCGTTGCAGTGGGCGTTTATTTCATGACACATAAGACGCACTCTTACTTCACCAGTGCCTTCAAAGGTTTCGACCGCTTCAACCAGGTTGTAGGTGAAAACCTTGCCGGTATTAGAACAGTCAAATCCTTTGTCAGGGAGGACAAGGAGAAGGAGAAGTTCGACGAGAGCGCAAAGTACATACGCGACAACTTCGAAAAGGCTGAGAAGATGATGGCAATGATGAACCCGCTTGTCATGTTCGTATCCTACGGCTGTATGATTGCTATCTCCTATTTCGGAGCTAAACTTGTGAACATTGGTCATATGGACACAGGTGCACTTATGAGTATCTATACATATTCGACCCAGATTCTCTCCTCATTGATGATGACGGGTATGATCATCATAATGTACTCGATGAGTAAGCCGAGTATGGAAAGGGTGAGCGAAGTTCTTGCCTACGAGCCGACTATGAGCACGAACGAGGACGGAATAAAGACTGTCGAGGACGGGTCGGTTGTCTTTGATCATGTTTCCTTCGGCTACACAGAGTCATCATCGGTTCTCAAGAATATTAACCTTGAGATAAAGAGCGGTGAGATGGTTGGTGTCATCGGAACAACCGGAAGCGGTAAAACAACGCTTGTGTCACTAATTGCACGTCTCTACGACCCGACAAAGGGAGAAGTAAGAGTTGGCGGTCACAGCACTAAGGACTACAATCTCAAGGCGCTCAGGGACAGCGTCTCTGTAGTTCTTCAGAAGAACACGCTCTTCAGTGGAACCATTGCCGACAACCTAAGGTGGGGTAACAAGAATGCAACCCTCGAGGAGATGGAAAAGGCTGCATCAACAGCATCGGCTCTCTCATTCATAGAGGAGAAGGAAAACGGCTTTGACTCAATTGTGGAGCAGGGAGGCACAAACTTCTCCGGTGGCCAGAGACAGAGGCTATGTATTGCCCGTGCACTATTGAAGAAGCCCAAGATTCTCATCATGGATGACTCGACGAGTGCTGTCGATACTGCAACCGATAGGCAAATCAGGGAGAGCCTCAGACGGGATGTCAATTCAATGACAAGAATTATCATCAGCCAGCGTGTCTCGTCAATCGAGGACGCTGACAAGATTATCATCATGAATAATGGCGAGATTGAGGATATAGGAACGCACGAAGAACTCATCGAGCGCAATGAAGGATATAGAAGTCTCTATGAGACACAGACAAGGAGGAATGCATAATGGCTAAAGGACCAAATCAGGCAGCACTTAAAAGTATGCCTAAGGCAAAGAATCCTATCTTATCGTTTACACGTCTCATGAAGTTCGTATTCCAGGGTAAGTGGCTCTATGTTGGAATTATATTGATTTGTATTATCGTATCGAGTTATGCGACAACATATTCGGCGTCATTCATCGGATCTTTTATCGACGAAATTGTAATCCCGCTCAAGGGTGAGGTCGATCCCGATTTCACCCCGGCGCTCATATCGCTAGGAAAGTTCGCACTTGTAATTCTTGTTGCAATTGCAGCTTCATACCTCTCGTCATGGATTATGGTCGGTATTTCTCAGGGAGCAATATACAGGATGAGAACAGAAATGTTTGATAAGCTCGAGAGTCTTCCTCTTTCCTATTTCGACCAGAATGCCCGTGGAACAATCATGAGCCGTTTCTCCAATGATACAGATACTATCAACCAGCTTGTGTCGAACGGGCTCGTGCAGCTTTTGACTGCGGGAATCACCCTCGTGATGGTCCTTGTATCGATGTTCTCGAATAGCCTCATACTTACGTTGATTGTTTTTGTATTCATCGCCATAACATTCTTCGCAACAACACGTGTCGGCTCCAAGAGCGGCAAGTATTATGCTTCTCAGCAGAAGGACCTAGCTGACGTCAACGGATACATCGAGGAGATGATAAACGGAGAGCGGGTTATAAAGGTCTTCACTCATGAAGAGGAGAGCCAGAAGGGCTTTGAAGTACTTAATGAGAGGCTCAACAATTCGATGGCACAGGCAAACAGCTGGGCCGGAAGCATGGGACCATTAAACAACAACCTGGGACACCTCCAGTACGTTGTACTTGTACTCTTCGGTGCTGTTGCAATCATCAACAATCCTCTTGTATATACAATCGGAGGACTTGCAGCATTCCTGCAGCTTAGTAAGTCATTTACAAACAATGTCTCCCAGATTTCACAGCAGGCTAACAACGTTCTTGTCGCTCTTGCCGGCGCCGAGAGAGTCTTCGACCTTATGGACCAGAAGAGCGAGGAAGACAATGGCAAGATTACGCTTGTCAGAGTCTCCGGCCACGATGAGAATATGCACGAAGTGAAGGAAAGTACCGGTAAGTGGGCATGGAAGAAGAACGATGAGCTTATTCCTTTCAAGGGCAGTGTCGTCATGAAGGATGTCGACTTTGCATATGTTGAAGGGAAAACAGTACTTCATGACATATCACTATACGCTAAGCCGGGACAGAAGATAGCCTTTGTCGGAGCAACGGGGGCAGGAAAGACTACAATAACAAACCTCCTCAACCGTTTCTACAATATCGAAAAGGGTGAGATTACGATTGACGGCATCAACATTATGGATATGGAACTCTCGTCCCTCAGGCGCAGTATGGCAATGGTATTGCAAGATACAAACCTCTTTACGGGTACCATCCGTGACAACATCCGCTACGGCAGACTTGATGCCACTGACGAGGACGTCGAGAAGGCCGCAAAGCTCGCTAATGCCCATGAGTTCATCATGATGATGAAGGACGGCTATGACACAGTCATCACCAATAACGGTGAAAACCTTTCTCAGGGACAGCGCCAGCTCTTGAGTATTGCGCGCTGTGCAGTCGGCAATCCTCCTATCCTTATAATGGATGAGGCAACATCGAGTATCGACACATACACCGAGGCTTTAGTGCAGTCTGGTATGGATAAGCTCATGGAGAACAGGACTGTATTTGTTATCGCACACCGCCTGAGCACCGTACGCAACAGCAATGCCATCATGGTTCTCGACCACGGCAGGATAATCGAGCGCGGTGACCACGACGATTTGATAAAGCAGAAAGGTGTCTACTACTCGCTTTATACGGGAAGCACCGAACTGAGTTGAACATAAGGCCCTTTTCAAAAGAAGGGCCTTTAGTATAATTATCATATGCCTCAAAAGACCTATCTATGCATCGACCTCAAGAGTTTCTATGCCTCCGTTGAATGCGTGGAGCGGGGGCTGGACCCCATGACGACGAATCTAGTTGTGGCGGATCCCGAGCGTAGTGATAAGACAATATGCCTTGCCGTATCGCCGACGATGAAGGCACTGGGCGTGAGAAACCGCTGCAGGGTATTTGAAATACCGGCACACATCAAGTATATAATGGCACCTCCGAGGATGCAGAAGTACATAGACTATGCAGCCTCTATTTACGGCGTCTATCTTAAGTATCTGGCGCCGGAGGATATCTACGTCTATTCAATAGACGAAGTTTTCATGGACATAACACTATATCTTGACCGCTACAACATGACGGCAAAAGATATGGCAATATTCCTGATGGATAAGGTTAAAGAGGACGTGGGCGTCAGGGCTACAGCAGGAATCGGGAGCAATATGTACCTCTGTAAGATAGCACTTGACATAACGGCAAAGCACTCTCCCGATTTCATCGGAATACTTGATGAGGATAGCTTCAAGGAAAAGCTTTGGGACCATACGCCGCTATCTGACTTCTGGCGTATAGGACGGGGAATAGAGACACGACTTCACCGTATGGGGTTATATACAATGAGGCAGATAGCACATGCCCCGGAGGATATACTTTACTCTGAATTTGGAGTTGATGCCGAAATAATGATTGACCACGCCTGGGGAAGAGAAAGTGTCACAATAAGCGATATACAGAAATATAAGCCGAAGGGGGAGAGCATAAATTCTGGACAGGTATTGATGCGCGATTATTCAATAGAAGAGGGCCGTCTTGTTCTCAAGGAAATGGCTGATGATATGGCCCTGATGCTCTCACGTCGCCACGAGAAGGCGTCATCGTTCTCGCTTGCAATAGGCTACTCTTCACTCGACGGTGGCGGGATGAGTAACGGCAGTGGCAGAATAGAGAGTGCAACACAGTCAGATACAACCCTCAGGGGTGTATATCAAGATATCTTCTCCCGTATTGTTGAGAAGGATAAGCGTATAAGGAGATTCTATCTCACTGCATCATCTCTCGAGAAAGAGGATGAGGCGAGGCAGCTTGACCTCTTTGAAGATACCGGGGACGAGGATAGGAAACACCGTATACAGAAAGCTGTACTTTCCATAAAGGACACATACGGCAAAAACAGCATTCTCAAGGGTATGGACTACGAGGAAGGTGCAACCCAGAGGGAGAGAAACGGACAGATAGGGGGACATAAGAGTGGGGTATAATAGGCCGAAGATGCCGATTGAGAGGAGGGCGAAGATCTTTCTGCCCTTTGCAGGTGTGAGGGGACTTGAGGAGGCACTCGAGAAGAAGCGAGAAGAGCGCCTTATGGAGGATAGAATAATACTCTCTGAAGACGGTGAAGCGGAAATAAATGATGCTTTAACCCAGATAAATAAGGGCGATAGAATTACTCTTTTCTATTACGATAACGGACGCTACCGCACTTATGAGGGAAAAGTCCTTAAAAAGGATGTAAAGGAAGGCATCCTCATCCTCGATAACGGTGTTGCAGCACACTTCGGGGACATAAGGTCAATAAGGAAAACAGAGGTCTTTGAGTAGCCCAATCTCCATTTTTGTACACAGTTTTATTTGGGTTTTGTACACACCTTTTGTACACAGTTCATTGTTTTGGCTCTTTTTTCCAGTAAGCCAAATTTGATAAATTTTTGTAATATATGATATTAACTTCGATTAGATAAGTAAAAAAGAAAGTCGGGCTAGGCGGATTTGAA
>CAVJEL010000021.1:22207-25013 GCA_963648635.1 Ruminococcus intestinalis | reverse complement strand
GTGTTCTTCCAGCCTTCCTTCTCGAGGTAGTCTGTTGTGCTCTTACTTGTTCTTACATCACAGAGCGATGCACCCAGCATTCCCTTCTTCTTGTAGTAGTAGCCGAGAACAGCTGTGATATAGTCAGGCTGAATCCATTCGCCTCTGTCGTCGATGAAGATAACTCTGTCAGCGTCTCCATCATAGATGACACCGCAGTCGCTACCGTTCTTCTTGACTTCCTTTTCGATGTCGTGGCAGTTCTTCTCTTCAAGCGGGTTGGGTTCATGGTTCGGGAATGAACCGTCGAGTGTGTCATAGATGTAGTGGATATCCTTAACATTCTTCAATACGTCTTTGATAACCAAAGATGACATGCCGTTCGAGCAGTCGATGGAAAGCTTGAGATCCTCGAGCCCTTCAGCATATGGGGCAAAGAACTTCACATATTCGTCCCTTACATAAGAGTAATCCTTTACAGAGCCTTTCTTTGCCGAGACGACGACTTCCTTCTCATTTACAAGTTTCTCAAGGTCCTTGAGTCCTGTGTCGCCACCGACCGGGAGAGCACCTGTGCGGCTGATTTTAAGCCCGTTGTACTCTGCAGGGTTGTGGGATGCCGTAATCTGGACGGATGCATCTGCTTTGAGGAAGTTTGTTGCAAAGTAAACCATCGGAGTTGTGCTCAATCCGAGGTCCCATACATCTGCGCCACTATCTGTAATACCTCTGACGAGTTCGTCATGGATAATGGGGGAGCTGAGACGCACATCCCTGCCGACAACAACATGGTCGGTCTTCAATAATGACGGAAGGAAGAATCCTACCTTGTAGACGGTATTTTCGTCGAAGTCCTTCTTCCAGACTCCACGAATGTCATAAGCCTTAAATACACTCATTTCGTATCTCCTTTTTTATCAACTAAATTTTTAAACTCTTTCATTGATGGCAGTTCTAGAAAGAATACTCTTCCTCCTGCCTTCACATGAACACACGTTCTTGTGAATATCTTATTGAACAATGTTGCTCTTTTACTGACATCATTTTTGGTTTTAAGGGATTTTTCAGCACTCCGTCGGGAAACAAGAGAGACTTCAGTTATATCTGATAAGGGTAGGATAATCTCCATTTTAACCCAGTTTTTTGCTCTTTCCTTTTCCTTCTTCGAGTTGATTGCGTAGCCGAGGATTCTCGACTCACGGAAGAAGTCTTCAATCACGAGGGTCCTGCCGTCACTGTAGAGGAAAACGCCCCAGTCACGTCTTTCGCCCCCGATTTCGGAGAAAAAGGTTGCATAGGTGCGCCAGATAAGACTTCCCCCGAGTTTTTTCTCCCTTTCTTCAATGAATGCTTTCACATCTTCATCGTCATAGTTCATGTGGTAATAATACCAAATGAGAAAGCTTGAGAGCTATCTTTTTTTTTACTTATTCGATAATATTTCAGCGTGGATGACTATTTAAAAAAGGATTTTGGAAAAATCCTCAAAGCCAACGGCCTTGAAGCCAGACGCTGGATGAAAAATACAGAGAGTACTACCAGCCGCGTTTATGACAGGAACCTCGATGACCTTCCTGTAACGGTTGATTTGTACGGCGACTATGCGCGTGTTGTTGATTTCTCCTCTGAAGGACTTGACGATGAGATTAGGGAAGAGGTTATAGACCTTGTCTCCCGGTTTCTCTATGTTGAGAGAAGCCGGATTTGTTTTGTCTACCGGAAGAAGAGGGAAGGCAGAGAACAGCACGAAAAGGGCGAAGAGGAATGTCGCGTAAGTGTAAAGGAAAACGGACTTGTTTTCGAGTGCGAGCTCAAAACCTATACAGATACCGGTCTTTTTCTCGATCAGGAGGAGACAAGAAAACTTGTGATGGAGATGGCACTTAATCAAAGGGTGCTTAATCTTTTTGCATATACATCTTCATTTTCTGTGTATGCCGCTTCCGGTGGAGCAGAGAGTGTTGTCAGCGTTGACTTATCTAATGTTTACTCGGCGTGGGGACGACGTAATCTCGACAACAACGGTTTTCTAGATGAGAAGAAGTATGAAGTGATAACTGAGGACGCAAGAAGTTTTCTTGAGAGAGCAGTGACTGAAAATAAGGTTTATGACCTTGTCATTTTAGACCCTCCTGCTTTTTCGAACTCCCATAAAGCTGAAAAGTTTGACGTGCAGAAGGATTATATGGAGTTTCTTCTTCTCATACATAAGATTCTTTCTGATGGCGGTGTTGTAGTTTTCAGTGAAAACCTCCAGTCTTTCGGCTTCGAGAAATCAAGACTTGAGGGAATGTTTGAAATAGAAGAAATTACAAATGATGTATTTGCCCCGAATTTCTCGCATAAAAGAAAGAGCATGCGGGTCTGGGTATTGAAAAAAAGTGAAAAGAAAAGAGAAAGGAAAGAAAGAAGAATGAGTGACGAGCTTGAGAGGCTGGATGTCAGCTTCGATGAGAAGGAAACGAGAGTGAAGCGCGAGAGAAAAGGGGCTGAGGCCTTTTCATTCAATGACAGCGAAGAAAAAAGTGTGAAGGATTCCGGGGCCGGGCGGAAAAACGACAAAAAGAAGGAATATTCGTCGAGTCGCGATAGAAAGGACAGACGCAACAACCAATACGGAAAATCTTCAGGATATAATGATAGAAGGGGAGACAGAGACTCATATAAAAGCTCCCGCTATGACGACAGAAGAGATAGATATTCTGATGGCGAGAAAAGGTATTCAGAGAGGAATTCAAGATACTCGGAGAGTGACAGGAAGTATTCCGACCGCGACTCAAGATACACGGATAGTAACTCAAGGTATTCCAATCGTGACTCAAGATAC
>CAVJEL010000021.1:8387-22198 GCA_963648635.1 Ruminococcus intestinalis | reverse complement strand
GACTCAAGATACGGCGATAGAAGTTCTCGCTATGATGATAGAAAAGAAAGGTATTCCGATAGTAGCAGAAGGTATTCCGACCATGACTCAAGATATTCCGATAGTGATAGAAAGTATTCGGATCGTAAATCAAGGTATTCGGATCGCGACTCAAGGTCTTATGACAGCAGTTCAAGATATTCGTCATCTTACTCAAGAAGGGACGGCGGTGATAGAAGGAACAGCTATAAGAGAGCGTCCTACTCGTCAGATAGGAGAGAGCAGAGTAACGAAGGCTTTAAAGAAGAAAGAAGAAAGAGAACATCCCCGAAGCCTTTCGGATATGATTCATTCATGGAAAACAAGAACCGTGCTGGAGCAACTACGAAGTGGCTCGAAGAGCAGGAGTATATGGAGAAGAAGGAAGACTGAGGCTGTTACCTTTTCTTCCTTTAGTGTGTTTAAAGATTGAGGATAAGATGATGCGTAAATGTTTCGTTTGTTTATTGGTTGTTTTACTTTTAATTACTCTTCCTTCATGTAAGAAGAAAGATGGAAATGATGAAGAAGTTACCTCTACTGCAGCTCCTGCTGTTGAGACGGTGGTATCAGGAACGGCGGGAAAGATTGATTCTCCAAGTAAGGAGAGTGAGGTAAGTGTTGAGCCAGTAAAAGAGCCGGTAGTTGAAGAAAAGACTGAGGCGCTCTCTTTTGTAGATATGACAGAGAGTGTTGTTGTTGATGATTCCGCGCGTGAAGAATTCTATCGTGGCGGAAAGTTCTTTATCAGGGGATATTTCGATAAAGAGAGCGGAGAACTTGTATTCGAGAACACAGAAGACGATGAAATCCTCTCTATCCTTGCTTCCTTCGTCACACTTAACCCCGATGCAAATGATATGACTTTCGAGCTCGAAAACGGCACCGTCACACTCAAATACTCCTTAATGAGCGGGAGTGAAAGAGATGAGTGGTGGAAACTCTTTGTCACATTCATGAATGATTATAATGCTTCTCTCGAGAAGACAGTTGTTGTTCCGAAGTCTGTAGAGACAGTGAAAGGAACATTGAATGCTGAAATCTATCCAGATAAGACAGTCCTTACTCTTCCTTCCGGTATGAGCGAAGACGAGCTCTATGCTTTTGCAGGATACCTTGTTGAGAGCTATCCTGTGCTATTGACCCTCTTCAGCTTTGAAAAGGATGGAGAGTCAATTACGCTTTACTATCTCGAGGGTGCTGATAATGGCCTCGCTTCGTCCTATTTCAATTACCTCGGAAGTGAAATCGACTCGTACTTTACTCCCTCTACAGTAGAGGAGTCAGTCGTGGTGGAAGAAGTAACTCCAGTAGTCGAAGAGACTGAAGAAGTAAAGGCAGAAGAGCCCGCTACAGAAAAGAAAGAAGTTACACCTTTGACAGAGACAGGAATGAGCGTCAAGAAGTACTCTGCTTCTCTCAGCCTATTCAACTCTTTTGATACCTCCGAAAGTCTTCATTATGCCGGAGCTGTATATGCAGGCTTTGATTACGCTGTGCTTCCTTCTCTCAAAGTTGGCGCTGCTACAGGTTATGATTTTGCAGGATACATTCCTGTTGCAGCTACACTCCGCTACTATGCTCCGTTTGTCGACGGTCTCTACTTCGGTGGAAAGGCAGGTGCTATGATTGGTGTTGGAAATAACGGTGGCTCGTTCGGCTTTATTGTCGGCCTCAACGCTGGGTATGAATATAAGTTTGATAATGGGCTTGCTGCCTTCATTGAAGCTGATGCTGACTATATTCGCCTTAAGGATAATCACTTCAGATTCGGTGTGACAGTCGGTGGCAGATACAGTTTCTGATTAACGCGTAGCAATAAAAATACCCTCCGCCTTTCTTGGTAGAGGGTATTTCTTTCAGGCTCTTAAAGCCCCATCTTAGCCTTCATCTTGGACCAGCTGTCCTTGAGGGTGACTGTTCTGTTGAAGACCATTTTATCCGGCCTGCTGTCTTTCGAGTCCACGCAATAGTAGCCGTTTCTGACAAACTGAAGGTAATCTCCGACCTTTGCCTTTTCGCCTTCCTTCTCAATGTAGCAATTAGTGAGAACAATAAGGGAATCAGGATTGAGATCGTCGAGGTAGTTGCCTGTCGCTGCACCGGGATTCTCTTTTGCAAAGAGCTTATCATACTGCCTTACTTCAGCCTTGAGGTTGATTGAAGCGCTTACCCAGTGGCTTGTTCCCTTGACCTTTCTTCCGTCGGGAGTTTCACCTCCGCGTGAGAGCGGGTCGTATGTGCAGTGGATTACTTTTATGTTGCCATTCTCATCCTTTTCAACGGAGTTTGCCGTAATGTAATAAGCGCCTTTGAGCCTTATCTCATTTCCGATATAAAGCCTGTGATAGCCTTTTACAGGAGTCTCCATGAAGTCTTCCTTTTCGATGTAAAGCTCGCGTGTGAATGCAACGGAGTGTGTGCCGCTCTTCTCATCCTCGGGGTTGTCGAGAGTCTCAAAGTACTCGATTTTGTCCTCTGGGTAGTTGTCGATTACAACCTTTACAGGATCAAGGACAGCCATAAGCCTCTTTGCTCTCTTATTTAGGTCTTCTCTTACGCAGAACTCCATAAGCGAGAAGTCGACTGTTCCTTCGACCTTTGCAACTCCTACTCTCGACACAAAGTCCTTCATCGACTCAGGGGAGTATCCTCTTCTTCTAATACCGCTTACAGTCGGCATTCTCGGGTCATCCCATCCTGAAACGAAGTTGTTGTTTACAAGGTATAGGAGTCTTCTCTTGCTCATAAGGCAGTATGTTATGTTGAGGCGAGCAAACTCATACTGATGAGGCGTGTGGTCGATATTGTCGATGCTTGTCGCCCAGTCATATGCGGGGCGGTGGTCCTCGAATTCAAGTGTACAGATTGAGTGTGTTATGCCTTCGATAGCGTCACTTATCGGGTGCGTGAAGTCATACATCGGGTAGATGCACCACTTGTTGCCTGTTCTCGGGTGCTCTGCATATTTAATTCTGTAGAGAGCAGGGTCGCGCATGTTTATGTTAGGAGATGCCATGTCAATCTTGGCGCGGAGAGTATACTTTCCTTCCGGGAACTCTCCGTTCTTCATCCTCAAGAAGAGGTCCATGTTCTCCTCAATAGAGCGGTCTCTGTCGGGACTGTTCTTTCCCGGCTCCGTGAGCGTTCCTCTATACTCCTTCATCTCTTCGGGTGAGAGGGAGTCTACATAAGCCTTTCCCTTTCTGATGAGATCGAGGGCTATTTCATAGAGCTGGTCATAGTAGTCGGAAGCATAGTATTCATGCTCTCCCCAGTCATAGCCGAGCCAGTGGATGTCGCTCTTGATGGAGTTGATGTACTCCATATCCTCTTTGGCAGGGTTTGTATCATCAAGCCTGAGGTGGCATCTTCCGTGGTATTTTTCGGCGAGTCCGAAATTTAAGCATATGCTTTTGATGTGCCCGATATGAAGATAGCCGTTCGGCTCCGGCGGGAAACGCGTTACAATTGTGTTATTCGGAACTCTTCCTGCCTTTAAATCGTCTTCAATGATTTTTTCGATGAAGTTAAGAGGTTTTGTTTCAACTGCCTCTTCCAGTTCTTTGTTATCCATATAATACCTTCCTTCACACCTTTCAAAGGGTGCTTAGAGTTTTAATGAGTCTACCATCTTTTTTCTTTCTTCTACTAGTGCGGGCGAAAAAAAATGACGGCCAAAAAATGAAACATATCTGGAATAATTGTTCAAAATTTATATATAATTTCGCCATGTCTAAAAGAATCAGAGAAGGACACAGACTCAAGAGCCTGAATCCGTTCGACACGTTTATTCCTTTTGTAATGGTCGAAAGAAACGACAGTCAGAATACAATCAACGAATGTTTTGAAATAGCTCCTACCGAGGAGTTCATCAAAGAAATGCGTGATGAGGGACTTGAGGGCTTCGGGGTACTTCATGTCATACTTGCCTCCTATGTCCGCATGGTCAGCCAGAGACCGAGAGTAAACAGATATATAAGGGGACAGCGCATCTGGGCTCGTAATGAGATAACAGTCTCCCTTGCAATCATGCGTAAGATGAGCATTGACGGCGTCGAGACTACAATCAAGATGCATTTCAAGCCAGACTACAATATTTATCAGATATATGATGAAGTTAAGCGCGCGATTGAGAGTGGCATGAAGGCAACAAATACAGACGGGGCTGCAAAGGCACTGACAAAGATTCCACGTCTTTTTCTCAAGTGGGTTATGTGGCTCTTGAAGACTCTCGATTACTTTAACTTGCTTCTTCCTGCTCTCAAGGAGGCATCCCCATTCCATACCTCCATGTTCATCACGAATATGGCTTCTCTCAATATTCCGCCGATCAGGCACCATCTCTATAACTTCGGTAACTGTCCGCTTTTCATTGCATTCGGCGCAAAAAGAACTGTCTATGACTTTACCGAGGACGGGGAACCATTTAAAAAGCGTGTTGTAGATTTTACGGCAAACATGGATGAGAGGACGACAAACGGCTATTACTGGGCATCTGCGCTCAAGCTCTTCAAGTACTATATGGCGCATCCGACACTATTAAAAGAAAAGCCAGAGAGCGTTGTGGAAGATAGGTGATCACCAGACGGAGACTTCCGCCTCTCCCTCTCCCTCTATTACTATCCCAAATGAAGCTGATGATGAAAAAGCACTGTTCTTTACTTTGAGTAGGAATGTAGAGTAAGTCGAGAAAGTTATCTCATTTCCGTTTTTTTCTATTTCGAGTTCTGTTATGGGATTAGACATATTATGTGTGCTTTCAAGGCCGAAGAAGGAAGATTTGATTTCCTTTGACGAAAAGACAATTTTGTCACTCGGAGTATGGAAAAAGACAAAGCTCACCCGAGCGCCTTCTGCCGCTTCCGCCTTGAGGGTGAGAGTTCCTTCCTCACCCAGGGTGAAGAAGAGAGATTCCTCCCCCCGTGAGACAAACTTCGCGCTATGAAGACTAAGGGATGTAAAGGTTTCAGGCTTCTTGAGCCATTGTGCTTTTTTCATATTCATGCTCCTATTCTAGTTTTTATTTATTGCCTTTTGAAGAGGTGTGAGCTTAGAATTCTCTCATGAACGGAATTATTGCTGATGTATGTTTTGATTTGACATTTATCGAAGAAGGCGAGGGGGAAGGATACTATTTCTCGAATATGACCGGGTACCTCGAGGAACTCTCTCAATCTTTGGATTTGGAAAAAGCCGATTTTATTGCATTTTCCAAGGTCGGGAATGACGACGAAGGTGAGACGATAAAAGCGTGCTATGAAAATATTGACCTCGAGTGTGCTATGAGTACTATCTACAGCACTGCTATATCTATAAACCAGAATAAACGCTACCGCTATTCCGCGCTCTACGATATCAAAGAGGACGAAGTGAAGTCTTTCATTTTTGCATTTAATATAAATACCCTCTTTATTTCCGCTTCCCTTCTTTCCTTCAAGCCTGTATCGCGGGAAATCGTAAATGCTGTAATCAAGATGAAGGAAAAGCTCTTAGCTGTGATTGTCGACACGACTCTCAGCTATGATATTCTCCTTCTCGAGGAGCTAAAAGAGTGCATTGAAAGAATGAGGGATGAGGGAGTAAATCTCTACATAGTCGGAGAGGCATTGGATGTGGAAGGCGTTAAGGGGATGAGCTCTTTGAGGCGCGACGAGATTCTATCTTCCTTTGACAAATAGGAATGAGAGGAACGCATCACTTATATAGCTGTCCGTCGGCTCGGATAGTGCACGGTCAGTGAAGAAATCTTCTATAACAAATCCTCTTCTCAAAAGGGGTGTGATTATGCTCTCGAGGGTATGTGAAAACTCTATTGTGTCGTTTCTCTCTATTCTCTTCTTGTATTCCCTTTCAGAAAGCGACTTATCTGCGGAGAAGGGAAGGGTATACTTTACCTTGAGCTTCTTCTCCATTTTCTTTTCATCGAATATATAGAGGACGGGGTTTGCAATTCCCATCATGAAAACGCCACCCTTCTTCAAAACCCTGTCTATCTCGGAGTATGCCTTATTTAAATCGGAGACAAAGTTGAGGGAGATTGGGTTGACGATGGCATCAAAGCTTTCGTCCTCGAATGGAAGAGAAAGTACATCTCCGACTATTGTCTTGGCTTCAAGCGAATAGCGCGAGAGTGCCTCCCTGTCCTTTTCTATTTGATTCTCTGAGATGTCTATGGATGTTACATCTCCCCCGTAAGCAGCAATGAGCGGAGTCTGCTGTCCGCCCCCGCCACAGAGAACAAGGACGCTCTTATCCTTCAGTCTTTTACTCCACGACTGGGGCACTGTGCGCTCTGTTGTAATTCTGAGCTCAAGATTACCCTCTCTAGCCTTAGCGATAAGAGACTCGTCAACAATCTTTGACCACCATGAGCCCGTCTCTTCTTCCTTGTCCCATGCTCTTGAATTAGCGCGTGATATTTCATCCATAAGTAGAGTTTAGCACACGGAAAAAGAAGAAGCAGTATATGACGGAGGAAAATGTTCGAGGCTTTTTTTAGGTCATGCCGGCGATGTTACGGTATAAAACGGTGAATAAGCGTTGAATAAAGCGGTGAATAAGTGTGTAATAAAAGCTATAAAAACGTTGAATAAGTGTTGAATAAAATGGTATTATAAGATGTAGTCACAGTACCGTGTAGGGGGGAAGGATATGAAAATAAATATTGATTTTCCGATGGAAGACGAATTTCACGAATTCGAAACATCTCTCAGCGAGCTTGATAAGGGCCTCGAGGCTGTTACAGCTATGCTGAATAAACACGGTAAGGCCGATGTATATTACGGAGTAGCCAACGACGGCGAAGTAGTAGGCCTAGAGGGGCAACTGGGCCAGGAAACAATAAAGAAAGTCGAGACAAGGATTAACGAGATTGTAAAGCCAGCGATAGTGCCGTCTGTCATATTTGAAGAATATGACGGGAAAAAGATTATACATGTCAGTGCTATCGGCAATAGAAAACCATATTCATGCTCAGGAGACTATCGTATAAGAGTCGGGAGCTCGAATAAGAAAATAGATCCCGAGCTTCTCTGGAAATTGTTCTTCGACTCCGATTCCTCTTCACTTGAAGCCGTTGAATGCATCAACCAGGATTTAACCTTCAATACCCTGAAGTACTACTACATGAAGAACGGTCTTACAATCAATGAAGACAACTTCTATCGTAATGCGGGACTTAAGGTCAACGGCAAATTCAACATGCTGGCGGAGCTTTTGGCCGATGAAAACAATACATCAATAAAGGTTGTAAGATTTTCGGGACTAGATAAAACAAAGATGCTCTCACGTAATGAATATAGCTACAAATGCCTCATATCTGCAATGAAGGAGGCTGATGACTATGTTCTTTCACTCAATGAGACACGAGTAGATATCGAAACATCACTCGAGAGGAAAGAAACAAAGCTCTTTGATTCTCATGCCTTTGAGGAAGCATGGACAAATGCATGCATACACAACAAGTGGATTAGAAATGTACCTCCTGCCATTTACATCTTTGATGACAGGCTTGAGATTATCTCCACAGGAGGTCTACCGTTCGGTTACTCGAAAGAGGATTTCTACAGCGGTGTTTCAAGGCCGGTAAATAATGGGCTCTTTAAGATAATGGGACAGCTGAATTTAATCGAGCAGACAGGTCACGGCAATCTGGTAATCGTTGATAAATACGGCAAGGATGCATTCTTCATCAACGATAATTATATTACTGTCACAATCCCCTTTGCATTTACACCTTCCATGAAACAGGTTGATATCTATTCTTTGTCCCCGATGCATGCGAAAGTACTTACTGCATTGAAGGAAAATCCTACTTTCACCATGAAGGAAGTTGCTTCTTTATGCGGTATCGGAACAACAAGAGTCGGTGAAATTATGAAGAACCTGAAAGAAATGGAAAGGCTTGAAAGAGTAGGAAGCAGAAAAGACGGCTATTGGATTGTTAAATAACGGCGTTGTAAAAGCGTTGAATAAAGCGTTGAATAAGTGTGTAATAAAAACTATAAAAACGTTGGATAAGTGTTGGATAAATAATATGAGAGGGCGATATGAAATAGTTGCCCTCTTTGTCTATGTAATAGAAGTGAAAATATAAATTCCAATTAAGGAATAAAAGAAATACATCATTATTGTGTTTCTTCTGACAGTACTCTATGCTTTGAGATTCTTTCGACCTGCACTTATATTGTCTTATATGTGTGTTTTCTTTCTTTTCACTGTTCAAAGAATGTTGTGTTGATTATCCTTAGACTATGAAGCGTTTTTCTTTCTCTGAAATTCTTACAGTCATAGTTGTTGCTCTTTCGGCAATTGCAATAATTACGGGTCTATATATCTGGACACGCCACCTCACCATTGAAACAGAGGAGGAGGCTTTAAGAAAAGCTATGGAAAGAGTTGTCAACACAAAGGGCGAGAAGGCACTCTTCGAGATGGCCGGCATTCCTGTTGACCAGATTTACTACGGCGACGAGCTTATATCTCTTTATGATGCAGATATCGGCTCGTGGAATTACACCTCTGAAGAAGCAAGAAGTATTGCCATATATAATAAATGCCGTGACAGTGTTGTCGAGATTAACGCATACTCATCGCTAAGTGACTCCGGTCAGGGAAGCGGGGTAATAATTTCGAGTGATGGCTATATTGTCACTAACAAGCACGTTGTTGGCACAAGCACATCATTCACTGTTGTCTTTTCTGATAATACAAGTGAAGAGGCAACAGTTGTCGGGACGGATTCATTGACAGATATCGCAGTATTGAAGGTTAATAGGACTGGATTAACTCCCATAGAGTTTGGTTCTTCCGACAATCTTTCAGTCGGGCAGAAGATATACGCAATTGGTAATCCCTACGGCTACTCATGGTCTTTCACTGACGGTATGATTTCGGGACTCGAGAGGATGGTCAGTACGTCATCCTCTTCGTCCGTCATTCCCAACATGATTCAGACCAATGCACTGGTAAACCCTGGGAACTCCGGTGGCCCGCTGCTCTCATCATCGGGCGAGATGATTGGCCTTATTTCCTCGATATACTCAACAAGTGGAAGTGCAGAAGGTATTTCATTCGCACTTCCCGTCGAAACCGTTTCAGATATCGCCTCGTCGCTCATAAAGGATGGTAAGGTTACAAGGGGGTGGATGGATATATTGACTGTAGAGCTAAATGCCCAGATTGTCTCATACTCGAAACTTGTAGTGGACGAGGGAATACTTGTCAGCCAGGTTGTTCCTGCCGGCAAGGCCGATAAGGGTGGCATAAAGGGTGGAAGCGAGAAGGCACAGTACGGACAGAGCATAATCTATCTCGGGGGCGATGTCATAGTTAAAATCAACGACACTCCGATTTCCGGCTACTCTGATTATTTTGCCTTCCTATTCTCCACAAAGGCTGGTGACAAGGTTGATGTCACAGTAATACGAAACGGTCAGGAAAAGGTTCTCGAGGGGATAGAACTTGTCGAGCAGACAGAGGAAAATACACAGTGGATTCTGAGATAAAGGTACCTGATTATATAACGGGAGTAGAGCGCCCGTTTCGTGTACACGCCCCATTCGAGCTTTCGGGGGACCAGGGGGAAGCTGTCGATAAACTATACGAGGGCTATCTCAACGGCGATGTAGCCCAGACCTTAAAGGGAGTCACGGGCTCGGGTAAGACATTCACGATGGCGAAGCTTATTGAGAGAATACAAAAGCCTATTCTTGTTCTCAGCCACAATAAGACGCTTTCGGCACAGCTTTATCGGGAGTTTAAGAACTTCTTTCCAGAGAATGCGGTAACATATTTTGTCTCGACCTACGATTTCTATCAGCCCGAAGCATATGTTCCTGGGAAAGACCTCTATATTGAAAAGGAAGTCGACATAAACGATGAGATAGACAGGCTCAGGCTCCATGCATCATTTTCATTGATGGAGAGAAGGGACGTCATAGTTGTTGCGACTGTGTCGTGTATATATGGACTGGGAAACCCTGTTTCTCTCAGAGATATGCTCTATTCATTCCGCGTCGGCGATGACTTTGATAGGCACAAGGTCTTTGACCAGCTTCTACGAATGCTTTATGAGCGCAACGATGTAGTTCTCGAGCGTGGAAATTTCAGGTCCCGAGGGGATGTTATCGAGATATACCCGGCATATTTGGAGACGGCGTTCCGTATTACGCTTGACTGGGACACGATTGCATCAATTGTGTGGTTTGACCCGGTAAGCGGAGAAAAGCGGGAGAGTGTGGACTCCGTGACGCTGTACCCGGCAAAGCAATTTGTACTCCCACAGAGCCAGATAGATGTAGCCATTGACCGTATCGAGAAGGAGAAGGACGAGAGAATCGAGTACTTCACATCTAACGGCAAGTACGTCGAAGCCGAAAGAATAAAGAGCCGTGTCGAATATGACATGGAGATGCTGAAGGAAATCGGGTATTGCTCGGGAATTGAAAACTATTCGCGCCCTCTCACGGGGAGAAAGGAGGGGGAGAGACCTCCGGTACTCCTTGATTATTTCCCCGACGACTTTGTAACTTTCATTGACGAGAGCCATGTAACTCTTCCCCAGATAGGTGCTATGTACGAGGGCGACAGGTCGAGGAAGACTAATCTTGTCGACTACGGCTTCCGCCTTCCGTCCGCACTCGATAACCGTCCCATGAAATATGAGGAGTTCGACGCAAAAGTGGGGCAACGCATATATGTATCGGCGACTCCCGGAGAGAGGGAAAAATCAGAGTCGACACAAATCGTCGAGCAGCTCATAAGGCCGACGGGGCTCCTCGACCCTGAGATAAGCGTAAGACCTACAGAGGGCCAGATGGAGGACCTCTACGGAGAAATACGTAAGACAGTTGAAAAGAACGAAAGGGTTCTTGTTACAACGCTTACAAAGAAGATGAGCGAGGATTTATCGGACTACCTATCATCTCTCGGCCTCAAAGTCAGGTATCTCCATAGCGAAGTCGACACAATAGAACGTGTCGATATCTTAAGAGACCTCAGGAAGGGAAAGTACGATGTACTTGTGGGTATAAACCTCCTGAGAGAGGGATTGGACCTCCCTGAAGTTGCCCTTGTTGCGATTCTCGATGCCGATAAGATAGGGTTCCTACGCTCTGCAACCTCTCTCATCCAAACGATAGGTCGTGCTGCTAGAAATGCAGACGGCCGTGTAATCATGTATGCAGATAAACATTCCGAGGCAATGGATGAGGCAATAAAGGAGACGGAGAAGAGACGCTCCGCTCAGATGGAGTACAACAGGATACATAATATAACGCCCGTTACAATCAAGAAGGAGATTGATGATATACTCGAGCGCGAGCTCAAGGACAGCGAGGAAGTGGCGAAGAGTGACGCCCGCATCCTCTCTTCGTCCTATAACCTCCTACTTGAGAAGGACAGAAAGAAGTATATAAAGGACCTCGAGAGACAGATGCGCGAGTATGCAGACGGACTCGAGTTCGAGAAGGCTGCGGTACTCAGGGACGAGATAGAGAAAATCAAGAAGGGTGATATCAAAAGATAAGACTCTATCTGATTCTTAAATCAAGTCTCTTGAGAGAGGCACGCG
The DNA here is from genome assembly GCA_963648635.1 of Ruminococcus intestinalis. GTDB lineage: Bacteria > Spirochaetota > Spirochaetia > Sphaerochaetales > Sphaerochaetaceae > Ornithospirochaeta. Next base: position 10,605 of record CAVJEL010000021.1, on the reverse strand, counting down.
GTGTTTGGATTGAAATCTCGTATGATGGAAATGCAGAACGTATGTATGAGTAAATTGAGTAGAATGTGAGCTCTCCGCTTCTTTTTTTACTTGTATTATTGTCCATATCGTATCCGATGGCAGATAAGAAATAATAGCTGAATGCTCCGTAGTAGCTCTGGAAAGGCTCACCTGCATGTAAAGAGTCACTCGCTTCCTGTCCCTTCCCCGCTGCAGTCATAATCCATAACGATGGATAGTCATCATTTTTCTTTGTGAGAGTACTGTTTTTTATCGCACTAATTTTGTCTTCTCCAGTATAAGTGTCTTTAACCTTGCTTCCTTTAAATGTCTCAGTGCTTTCAAGTATGTTCTGTGAAATGAACTGTCCCGAGTAACATGAGTCAATGATAAAAACCTTACGCCCGGGAATTGATGAGAATTTCTCTTTTATATCTGCAACATTTGTCGAGTCATAGTTTTCCCCGTCAGGATTGGTCTGAAGAGCTCCGTTTACATCGCCGTGACCAGAGTATGTGAAAATGACTATGTCGTTTTCGTTCGGATTCAAGCTTCCCACAGTTTCAAGTACATCCGTCATTGTCCAGCCTGTTTTTTCTGCACTTTCAGCATTAAATAAAAAACATTTGAAAGATGACGAGGAGGCTTCGACTTCATTGCCTTTTTCCGTTTCATCATTCAGCTTATGTGGATAATAATCTACCGGAGTGTATGAGGGATGCGTTGAGAAATATCTGTTGCCGTCCTGTGCTGCGAATGCGTAGATATGAACACTGCCACTGTCTCGGAATGTACTCATTTGCATAACAATTGCAGCCTGGTCATTGTTCACAGCTTTTAGTATGGAGGTACAGCCATTTTTTACATAGCCTTTAAAATCATCAGCAACGGAAATAAGGTAGATTTCATTATTCATTCCACTCTCGGGAGAGCATGACGGGAATAAAAGAAGTGCAGTTAGAATTAGAATAATTGTTACCATACCTCACCTCCGATTTTAAGCCCCAGCGTCAGCGAAAACTCGTTCCCCGCCGGAGTATATGTGTAGGTGAATGGAACGCAAAGTGTTATGTATTTATCTAAAATCCACAGGAATGATGCCCGGCCTTCGAGGCATGTGAGGATGGCATATTGCTCCTTGTAATCTTCGTAACCATAAAAGAAGCCGAGACTTCCTCCGATTTTGTTGTTGTCTATTTGAATTTCCACTCCTGCTTCATTTCTGAAGTACGAAGGGGACAAGAGTCCGTTTTTCTCTGTGCTCTTTGTCACATATGTGACGCTTACAGGAATGGAAACAGTGACGCATTTGAATTTATACGATAATAGTGAAAGGTCGAATGAGGAGGCGAGGGAATAGTATCTTTCCTTCTCATAAGAGAGGAGAGAGCCTCCTGTCCTGATTGTATATGACGGCGAGTATGCGGCACTCAATGACGAGAGCACTAAAAGCGCCAGAATAATAGTAATTATTTTTTTCATTTCTTCTTCTCCTATTATCTAAACACTTTTTTTACCGATTTTGTCAAATTTTCTGGATAGAATCCTTCAAAATTAATAGAGAAACCGTTTTTCTTCTGGGTTTTATCCTCGTAAAGGCCATAATCGGATTGCCTTTGAACAAAAGTAGTACCATATAGCCGTCACCTCTGTACTCTATCGACTCGACAGTGCAATCGTTGAAAATAACATGGTTGGGGTAGATACCGGTATTGAGGGGCTCTTCACTTATTGCGCTTACACTCTCGGGTCGGAAGAAGAGCGTTCCGCCGCCATCTATCCCTCCAAGGAGAGAGGAATCAAGTGCTGTTCCGTCGCCCGTGAAGAATGCGGAGAAAAGAGTTTTGGGGTGTGCATAAATCTCTTCGGGGGTGCCGGAAGTATCTATCCGTCCGTCCTTCATGATGATTATCCTGTCGGCAATGGCAAAGGCCTCGTCCCTGTCGTGTGTTACGTAGAGCATGCTGAGACCTAAACTGTCATGAATCTGCCTTATCCTCGAGCGTAGATTTTTCCTTAGCCTGAGGTCAAGAGATGCAAGAGGCTCGTCTAGAAAGAGCACTTCGCTTTCTGCGGCAATCGCCCTTATAAGTGCAACGCGCTGTGCTTCTCCCCCCGAGAGTGTCTCGACGCTTCTCTTTTCATAGCCTGAGAGTCCCACGAGCGACAAGAGACTCTCCGTCGTCTTCTTTCTCTCGGCTCTCTTTCTGCTTTTCAT
>CAVJEL010000021.1:0-8147 GCA_963648635.1 Ruminococcus intestinalis | reverse complement strand
ATCAAAGTCAGGGTATTTCTTTTTTATGTTTCTCGCTTCAAGATAGGCCATCTTTTCCTCCTCTTTCGCTTATGGCGAAGACGATAAGTGAGAGTGTGAGTAAAATAACACTCAATGCTGCAGCACCACTGTAATTATACATCCCGATCATCTTGTATATGAGAATCGGAAGGGTTGTTATCTTTCCGCCTCCCAGAGCAAGGGTTGCGTTGGTTTCTCCAAGTGACAAAGCAAATGAGAATGCAAAAGAGCGTCGTATAACAGATTTCAGCATAGGCTTTTCAACCTTACGGTAGCACCTCATCTTTCCCGGAGAAAGAGAGAGTGCGGATGAATAGAGATAGTCGCTGAGCTTTTCAGCGCCCGGGAGTATTGTTCTTATTGCAAACGGCAGTATTACCGTTGTGTGCGCAAGTAGTGTGAAGATAAAGGAGAGTATATCTCCAGCCTTTAGGGTGCTTGCCAAGAAAGATAACCCCAGCCCCAGCGTCACACTTCCAGCTGCCATCGGGAGAGACGAGAGAAAGGACGGGAGACGTGTTTTACGCCTGACAGATGATATTGAGAGCGCAGTTGCAGCCTCCGTTACGATGTAGGACGAGATAAGCGCGATAAGAAGCGATGATAAAACTGCCTTTCTCACTGTCCTGTCGCTTATGATGGCTTCCCAACCCGAGAGGGAGAATACACCGTCCTTATTAAAGAAGGAACGATAGAGAATGCCGAAGAGTGGGGGAAGAATGAAAAGAAGTATTAAGAGAGAAAGGACTACAGCAATAATCCTTGTCTTTCCTTCCGCTTTTTTGAGAGTTCGCTTTATTCTCTTTATCTTCTTCTCCTTCCTTCCATATGATGTAAGGACAATCAGAATGGCGGTAAAGATAAAGGAAAAGAGCGCGAGGGACGATGAGGAGGCGAGGTTACCCTCAACATATGCCCTGCGGTATATCTCGGCCTCAAGGGTATAATACTTAGGACTTCCTCCGAGTGTCATTACAATTAAAAACGATGGAAAACAGAAGAGGAAGATAAGAAGTATAATAGATAGGATACTACCTTTGATTTTCCCAAGCGTTATTGTGAAGAAAACCTTCCTTCTCGATACCCCGAGAGAGAGCGCTGCATTCTCTTCCCTGTCCCCTGCATTAATAAATGAGCCTGTCAGAAATGAGAAGGCAAGGGGAAAGTTAAGGTATACATGGGCAAGTATTATGGCACCAAATGAGTAAAGGATTTTTACTTTTATTCTGCCGTTTGTCAGGGTTCCCAGAAGTGTATTCAATATGCCGTTGTTGCCGTACCAGATGACAAAGGCAAGAACTACGATTACTGACGGCAGTACAAATGCAGTGTCGGAAAGCGTGAGAACAAAACGACGGCCCGGGAAGGTATAGCGCGAGAAGAAAAGGGCGAAGGGCAGTGCAAGCAGGGTTGAAAGGAGTGCGCTCAATAATGCCTCACGGACTGTGAAGAGAAGAAGCGACAATGTGTACTTTGATGTAAATACAGCTGTAAGTTCTTCTTTATCCGAGAGGCATTTAGTAAATACAGAGACAAGAGGAAAAATAAATATAAGTGCTGTTATCAGAAGAGACGGCAGCGCTAAAAAGAAGTAAAATCTATTTTTCTCTCTCATGTTTCTATTTTGATATCAAAGCGGTGTATAGAGCAAGAAGAGCGCTTACATCAAGGCCGGTTGCCGTATAGATTTTATCCGGCATCGGGGCATATTCATATGCTTCCGGCATAACTGTTGTCTCGAGAGCCGGGTACATTGAATTAGTCAGTGCAATGTTCTCCTGACCCTTTGAAAGGACAAATGAAACAAATTCCTCAGCTTCAGTGCGGTGCTTTGTGTTCTTGAGTATTCCTACTCCCTCAATTGTAGCTTCATGGCCTGACGAGAAAATCAGAGCTTTGTAGCGAGTTGTATTCTCGTTCATCACATGATAGACAGGGCTTGTTGTATAACTTATGACAATCGGAGCTTCGCCCTCTGTAAAGAGACCGTAGGCGGAAGACCATCCCGATGCTGTTACAAGAGCATTCTCCTCCATCTTCTCCCACCATTCCAGATAGTCCTCACCAAGAACATTGTATGTCCATAACAAAAGGCCTAAGCCTACGCTACTTGTTCTCGGGTCGATGAGTATAACCTTTCCCTTATACTCTTCTTTTGTAAGGTCCCAGAGGGATGTTGGCTCGGGTGTGTCGGACTCAGTGTCGTATACAAATGCAAATACACCCCAGTCGAAGGGTAGAAGACGGTTGAGAGAATCGAACTTCAAGTCGTCACGTATTTCGCCGAGTAGGGGGGTATCGAAAGGAGAGAGAATGTCGTAGATTCTATCTGCCATATAGTCGGTAACGCCGAGTACGACATCGCACTCTGTATTATCACCCTCGAGGAGAATCTTTGTAATCATCTCTGCCGAAGAGCCTGCAGAAACAACGTTCACCTTTATTCCAGTCTCTTCTTCGAAGAGCGGGATGAGAGTCCCTGCGCTGCCCCAGTCTCCGCAGAAGGAGTCATAGGCATAGACTGTGAGTGATTTTTCCTCTTCCTTTACAGGCTGGGAAAAAAGTGAAAGGACACATAATAGTGCCACGAGAACAGAAATAAGCTTCTTCATAAAAAGCCTCCAAATAAAATTCTGTCTCAGGGAAAAATAGAAAGAAATAGGCTGTCGTTCCCTACGCCGGCATTGTCCGGATCAGGTTCGAGGGTATCTCTCAGGCATTACGCCACCCCTAGACAAAAAGAATTTACTGGAAAATCATCAATTCTTCAAGACAAAATCCTTTTCTGATACTAAACTCCTAGTATGTTTCCTCTTCTCTCATCTAGTGAAGCTTCATTACTCGATAAGTCTCTCATTGATAGATACGGCCTTAGTGAGCGCACCCTTGTATCAAACGCAGCGCTGGGTGCATATGAGAACTACAAGAGTCTTTTTATCTCGAAGAGGGTTCTCTTTGTAGTGGGAAAGGGAAATAACGGAAGCGATGCACTAGCCTTGGCTTCCCTTGTCCTTCCTGTGGCGAAGAGTGTCAGGATTTACTTACACTATGAAAAGGGAAACGAAGAGAACGAATATAGAAAGAGCCTACTTGATCCTTCGCTTTTCACATCACAAATCGAAGACGCAGATACAATTGTCGACGGCCTATTCGGCGTTAAATACCGCCTTGATTTAGACGAAAGAACAAAGGATGTAATAGAAAAAATAAATAACAGCCACTCCTCAGTCTTATCTCTCGACTGCCCATCGTGCTACCTCATAAAAGCTGATTACACAATCACGTTCATGTGCTACAAGAGGGAGATGTTCGAGCCTGATAAAAGAGCATATTGTGGCTCGATTAAACTTTTTAACCCAGGTTTCCCCGAGAGTGCCATCTCTTCAGATAACACATTCCTTTGCACCGACGAAGACTACTCTGTGCCACACTTTTCTACGAGCGACTACAAGAATACAAGGGGACACTTAGTAGTTGTCGGTGGAAGTAATCGCTATCCCGGGGCTCCGATACTCTCCTCCCTTGCCTCTTTTCACGCAGGCTCGGGTAAGGTCAGTGTTGTCTCAACGCCCATTGTGCGCTCTGTGATTTTATCGTCCTATCCATCGATTATGGCGTCTTCTTCTCTCCTCGAGGGAGACTCATATGTCGTGGGGCCCGGATGGAACAGAGGGAGCAGAAAGCTTTTGGAAGAAGTCGTCGATAAAAAGAAGCCCGTTGTCGTTGATGCAGACGGAATAAAGCACCTCGGAAACATAACTCTTTCCCATATGGGCGTAATTACCCCACACCTCGGGGAGTTCAAGAGGCTCATTGACCTCCTTGATATAGAGAAGGGGGGTGTTATCGAAAACATTAAAGCTGTAGCAGAGGCGCTTGAGACAGTTGTTGTTCTCAAGGGCCCAACAGTTATGATAACTGACGGCACTTTGTTATATGTTGTTGACGGCGCTAATCCCTCCCTAGGTGTTGCCGGGGCGGGTGATGTTTTATCGGGAATAATCGGGGCGTTTTTAGCATTCGGTATGGACACACTATCAAGTGCGCTTAACGGCGTCATTCTGCATCAGAAGTGCGGTCGTATCCTCAAGAATAGGCTCGGCTTCTACAGCGCTGAAGATTTAATCGAAGAGATAGGGAGAGAGCGATGATACAGGGTTATTTTCTATCCGTTTTCTTTCTTCTCTTAAATTCATTGATGTACTACCAGAATAAGTACAGAATTGAACTCTCGTTCATGTTGCGCTTCATGGACTATCTCGAGCAGGACAGGCGGGGCCTTGCTATTTACCTTATCTCCGGGCTCTTTATAACCCTTGTTCTTCTCCTACTTCCGATTTCACCCGGACCTATTGTGCTGGGCGACTTAATTCCCGCCCTTGTTGTTTTTTATAATACACTTTATTTTTTCGTAACTATCAAACGTAAGGAAAAGAATGACCGTAATCTCGACTGGCTCGACAAAAGAAAAGGCGAGAAGAAACTTCTTCTTGCCAGAATCAGCCTCTCTGTCGGGGTAATTCATTTTCTCCTTCCTTCGTTTGTGCTGATCTAAGGAGGAGAAATGGAGACGCGTGACACTACAGCTGGAGTTCTTGTAAAGGATAACCTATATCTTGTTGCAAAACGTAAAAAGGGTGGCCCGCTCTCCGGAAAGTGGGAATTCATAGGTGGCAAGAACAGGTGGGGCGAAAAGATAGAAGAGACGCTCGAGAGGGAATGGATGGAGGAAGTCGGGCTCAAGATAAGGGTGGGCGAGTACCTTACATCCACAACCTTTGACAACAACAATATACATTACACCCTGCACGCATTTCTTGTTCATGCTCTTTCAGATGTTTCCGAGCTAACACTATCAGTACACGATGATGTAAGGTGGGTGACTAAAGAAGAGCTCGGGTCTCTCCCCTTCGGTCCTTCCGATTCCGTTATTAGGGACTTTGTGCTCGCTTCCTCTTAATCAATTAGCTTACAAAAAGTTCAGTGAAAATCCATCAAGTATAAATCCAACAGGCAGCCATCGAAGGATGTCCAGAGTGGCTTTTATTTCTCTGGTGATATATTATATTCGTAATATGACGGAAGAAAGAAAACTTGAGCTCATTGCTAAGATGTATTGGGACTACGTTGTCTCTCCCTCAGAGATACTCAATAAGATTGAGGAAAAGACAGCGTGGCGAGACAAGGCTGAGCATGACAGGGTCTTTGTCAGGACGTTTGAAACGCTCAAGTGGCAGGAGACTGTTAGTATATGGTCTATAGAGCAATGCAAAAAGTGCTTGAACGATAGAGATATAGAGAAAAATATCAGGAGAGAGCAACGTGCAAGATTTGAATACCTCAGAGATTTTCTACAAGGAAAAGATGTATCCCCTCCAGAACAGAATTTTGAATGTTATAAACGAATCATCCCCCTCCTTGTATCTAACAGGTGGTACGGCATTAAGTAGGTTTTACCTCTTTCATCGTTACTCTGATGATTTGGATTTGTTTACAAATGCCGATGAGAATTTTCCTGAAGAAGTTGAAGAAGCTGTGAAGGGAATACTCGGCATAAGAGGTATTAAACTGAAGAACAGTTTGTCCGGCGTAGGTGAAGGTTACATCAGACTTGAAGTTGAAGACGGTGATGTCTCTCTTGCAGTGGATTTTGTCAATGATGTTGCTTTCAGGGTTGGTTTCCCTCAGAAAAAAGATGGCCTCTTGGTTGATAATGTTGCCAATATTATGACAAACAAGATTTCTGCTCTTATAGGAAGAGATGAGCTTAAGGATATCGTGGACGTAAGAGAAATATGCAGAACCTTCAAGTTTGATTGGGGAAAGGTTTTTGACGCATCCTTGAATAAGGAGGCATCTGTCGACTCTGAATATATTGACTACAAATTGAGTAATCTAGCCCGTTTTTTAGGAAATCATCCTGATTTCTTGGAATCAATTAACTGGATACGAAAGCCAGATACAAATCTCTTTATATCGGATTTGGAGGAAATCAGGGACAATATAGTTGCTTTGACAGAGAACAGACTCTGCTCGGAGTCAGCATGTTCTCTTGAGGGGCTTTATTGAGTATGTGGACGACATTGTCTGCTTCAAGGTGAGATACATACACAGAACGATGATTTGATTACCTGTACAATGATTTGTACACTTCCCGTCGATAATACCAACATAATATGGAGATTTGATATGATTGTATTGGGTATTATCCTGTCGTTGCTTGGTCTTTATTTTCTTATGATGGCGTGGTGTGGTTCCGGTTTCTTCTTTTCTATGGGAGAATCACTTGTTGAACTTATAATAGGCCTTGTATTTGTAATATTGGCTGTCATCGTTTTCGTGATACGATTTGCCTTTATGTGAGAGGAGCGCATTAACACACAAAGTACGTATAGAGGAAATAAGAGTCTCCAGAGTTAACGGCCCTGGAGATTTCTTTGGAGCCGGCAATTTGACTTTCTCCTCATTTCTAACGTTCAGCCTTTATCCTGCAATTCATGCTTTCTTAGTTGAACAAAGCTTAAAAGGGTATATAATTTTACTTGAAAAAAGTTCAGTGAAAAATTTTCAAGTGAGGTGATTTATGTTTATTGGGCGTCAGAGGGAGAAGCAGGAATTGTACGATTTCTTCAGTTGTGATAAGAAGAAAGCAGCCCTTATGTTCGGAAAAAGAAGGGTGGGGAAGACGAGCCTCTTACTTGAGGTAGCAAAAGACTATGACGGCATTGTCATATTCTTTGAATGCGGGAAGGTGAGTATGGAGAAGAATATCGAGTCATTCTCCATTGCTGTATCCTCCGCTCTCGGAATAAGACTATCCCATGACAGCTTTGAATCTGTGTTCTCAATATTCAAGCTCATCGACAAAAAGATACTCGTAATCATTGACGAATTCCAATACCTGAAGAGAAAGAGTGATGACTACGAGGCTGAGTCGTCTTTCAAGAGGATAATCGACACTTTGCCTCATAATGCGAAGATTATTCTCAACGGCTCAGCAATAGGGGTAATGAAAGATATTCTTTCATACTCAAATCCTCTTTACGGCCGTTTTGACACAATAATCAACCTCACTGAATTTGATTATTATGAGTCCTCGCTTTTCTTTCCGTCACTATCGATTAATGACAAGATAGCGTTCTGGGCTGTTTTCGGAGGTTCCCCGTATGTCCTGTCGCTTCTTGATTATTCGAAGTCGTTGGAGGAGAACATATCGTCCCTCATTCTCAACCGTAACGGCTCTGTACGCACATATATTGAATATATCATCGCATCTGAACTCTCGGGTGTGAATTATCTTGAGGAGATTCTTCTCTCCCTTTCGTCCTCCCGCCTTAGATATAACGAGATTGAAGAGAGAATCGGGATTAACAGGACAGGCATCCTCTCGAGGTATCTGGAGATGCTTCTCAATATGGAGCTCATTTCAAGGCGAACCCCGATAAACAGAAAGGATGACAAGAAAAAGAGATTCTATGAGATAAACGATAATCTATTGAAGTTCTACTTTACCTATGTATATTCGATGCGGGGCCTAATAAACACTATCGGCGAGGAAACCTTCTATAGAAACTACATCGAGAAAAGCATTAACACTTTCATCAGCTACAGGTTTGAGGAAGCTGCCAGAGAATACTTCTTCCGTAAGAGCAGGAAAGGAGAAATCGACCTCGTTGATATAGGAACCTATTGGTACGATGACAAGGTGAAGAAAACAAATGGGGAATTCGACTGCACCATAAAAAACAGCCTTAATGAGTATTCATGCTATGAAGTGAAATTCTTCTCTTCCCCGATGACAAGGAAAACTGTTGAAGAGGAAATAGAAAAGATAAAGAGAGTAAAGGGAATAGAATTCTCGTCATACGGCGTTGTCTCTTCTTCCGGCTTTGACTCGGATAGAATTGACGGCGTGAATTACATCACGGGAGGTGAACTCTTTGATCCGGAGTTGATGTAGAGTCGTCAGTGCAATAAAAGGACAATGAAAAATCTCCAGAGTTATCAACCCTGCAGATAAAACTTACTCTTTTTGTATTCCTTTCTTGTTCTTCTCTTCAATAGTATCTCTTCTTGTCTTCACTTTCATTGTCAGCCACATCCATATCTGGGTTGCAACAAGCGTA
>CAVJEL010000020.1:3464-25301 GCA_963648635.1 Ruminococcus intestinalis | reverse complement strand
AATCCAGGCGTCAACCGCTTTGAAGGCAAGAAGGTTCTTCGCCATACGGTCGTATTTTGCTTTGTCGGCTGCTATGTCGATAATCTGGGCTACTTCACTCTTTCTTACCACTCAAATGGTCCTCCTCTTCATATTACGTATTTTCTTTTACACATATAATATAACCTGTATCCGGAGGATTGTCATTCTTGTTTTTTAAAAGAGAAGGAAAGATTAATCAATATCCCTCAGGATTCTTCCTCTGCCAGTTCCACGAAGAAAGGCACATATCGTAAAGGTTGTATTTTGCTTTCCATCCAAGCTCCCGCTCTGCCTTTACTGGCGACGAGTAGCAGACAGCAATATCACCGGGGCGCCTATCGACAATCTTATATGGAATCTTAACACCACTTGCATCTTCGAAAGCTTTAACGACATCAAGAACTGAGTAGCCTGTGCCGGTTCCGAGGTTGTAAACTGCAACACCGCACTTATCTCTTATTGCCTTGAGAGCCTTTACGTGTCCTACAGCAAGGTCCACTACATGAATGTAATCCCTAACACCTGTCCCGTCATGAGTCGGGTAGTCATTACCGAAGACACTCAATTCCTTTCTCTTTCCGACAGCAACCTGCGTAATATACGGCATAAGATTATTGGGTATGCCGTTGGGGTTTTCTCCGATAAGGCCACTCGAGTGTGCACCGATTGGGTTGAAATACCTCAAAAGAACTATGTTCCATGGATTATTGTCCCCGTTCTTTATATCTGCAGTGTGGAGTGCAGTAAGAATATCTTCAAGCATGCTCTTTGTCTCGCCGTAAGGGTTTGTGCACTTTCCCTTAGGACAGTTTTCAGTAATCGGGATTTCTGCCGGCTCGCCGTAAACGGTAGCGGAAGAAGAGAATATGATGTTCTTGCATCCGTGCTTACGCATTACATCAACCAGCGTCAGTGTTCCCGTAATATTGTTGTCGTAATACTCCCAGGGTTTGACGACGCTTTCACCTACTGCCTTGAGCCCCGCAAAATGAATGACACAGTCGATTTTATTTTCACTGAATATCTTCTCGAGTCCATCCCTATCGCGTATATCACAATTATAGTAAGGAACAGAGGAGCCGAGAATCATGCCGACCCTCTCGATTGCCTTTTCACTAGAATTAGAGAAATTATCGAGAATGATGACATCTTCTCCGCTTTCCTTAAGTGCGATAACCGTATGTGAACCTATGTATCCTGCGCCGCCTGTTACTAGAATATTCATATTATCTGACTCCTTTGAAGTATCCCTTATCTCTCAAAACTTCAACTATCGACTCGACAGCCTTTTCGGCACTGCTTTTGTTCTCGGCTTCACTCATGACTCTTATAAGTGGCTCCGTTCCGCTCGGGCGCACGAGGACTCTACCGCTTCCATTAAGAGCTTTCGTCGCTTCCTCGATTTTTGCCTTAACATCCTTGTCATCCATAACGGAGTTCTTGTCACTTACAACAACGTTGACAAGCACCTGTGGGTAGTCTGTCATATCTTGAGAAAGTTCGAGTAGGGACTTTCCTGTCTTTACCATAACCTCTGAAAGCACGAGGGCTGTCAATATCCCGTCTCCGGTGTTGAGATACTTACTCAATATTATATGCCCCGACTGCTCGCCTCCGATTATATTGCCGTGCTCCTCCATGTATTCGTGTACAAAACGGTCACCGACCTTTGTCTGGGTATACTTGATTCCCTTCTTCTCAAGTGCCTTATAGAGTCCCATGTTGGACATGACTGTAGTTACAACTGTATTTGTTTCTAGTTCATTGTTATCCTTGAGGTAGCTGCCGAGTATGTAGAGAATACGGTCACCGTTTATGACAGCGCCTGTTCTATCAACGGCAATACATCTGTCACTGTCCCCGTCGAAGGCAAATGCAGCGTTGTAGTCGCCTTCCTTCACCTTTTTCACAAGGCCCTCGATATGAGTAGACCCGGCACCCTTATTGATGTTCGTTCCATCAGGAGTATTGTTTATAACTGTAACATCTGCACCGAGGCGTTTGAAAACCTGTGGAGCAAGGGCGTAGGAAGCACCGTTGGCTGTGTCGAGAAGGATTTTCAAAGAACCCAGATTCGTGCGGATACATGATGAGAGGAATCCCGAGTACATTATACGGGCATCCATATAGTCGATGACGCGCCCGATGGCATCACGCTTCTGGAGAGGAATATCGCCGTCCTTGAGTGTATCGCGGTCCATATATTCCTCGATAAGAGTCAGAAAATCATCATTCATCTTCTCCCCAAGTGATGAGAAGAGTTTGATTCCGTTTTCATAGTAGGGATTATGGCTTGCGCTTATCATAATGCCACAGTCGAAGAACTGTGTGCGTGTTATGTAAGAAACGCTAGGGGTAGTCGTAACGTGCATGTTGTAGGCATCGGCACCGGATGCGGCAATACCTGCAAGAAGTGCATACTCAAGCATGTAGCAGCTGAGTCTTGTATCTTTACCGACAAGTATCTTTGCACTATGAGGACCGCGGTCCTTTGAATAATACCAACCTAAAAATCTTCCGATTCTATATGCATGGTCGAATGTAAGTTCTACGTTTGACTCCCCTCTGAAGCCGTCTGTCCCGAAATACTTTGGCATTAGCGTGCCTCCTTGACAACTATGTTCCCCTCACCCTTATAGATGGAGTTTTCTCTGACAACACCCCTGACACGTGAAAGAGGATAAATATTTGTGTGCCTTCCTATAACCGTTCCGGGACATAGGACGCTGTTGCACCCAACTTCAACCCAGTCACCGAGGAATGCACCAACCTTCTTTATACCTGTCTTTATCTCCTCTCCCGACTCCTTATCCTTTATTACAACAAGAGTCTTATCTGATTTGACATTACTTGTTAGGCTCCCCGCCCCCATATGTGACTTATAGCCGAGAATGGAGTCCCCGACATAGTTGTAGTGGGGAACCTGCACGGAGTCGGATATAATGACATTCTTGAGTTCGACGGAGTTTCCGATTACACACCCCGATCCTACGAGCGCACTACCTCTCACGAAAGCCGAATGTCTTACCTCTGTCCCGGGTCCTATGATACACGGTCCTGATATATAAGCCGAAGGATAGACTACAGCAGTATTATGAATCCATATATTGTCGCCGACTTTCTTATAATCGGGACCAAGAGTCTCACCAAGAGAGATAATAAGGTCTTTTATACCTGCGAGTGCCTCCCACGGATACTCAAACGAAAGTATGTAGGAAGAAGCAAGTGAATGGCCCTCTTCATATAAATCATGTGTTCTATACATCAAAATCCCCTATAAATTTGATGATATAGAATTTATCACAAAGGTAGTGGTTGAACAATTATAAAAGTTATTTTATCTACATTCGCCAGTCATGATGCCGATAATCGTCCTGTCTGTTTCTCTCATCCCGACAGTTGCAAGCTCAACGATGTTGTTGATTGTATTCTCCACACCCTTTGTAACAATGCCGTCGCCAGAGAGAAACTCACTGTTATTTCTCGTCATCTCAAAGCCTAAGAGCCCCGCCTCGACAGCCGATGCAATTTTCGCCGCGCAGCTCGCCTTCGCGCCGTCACAAATCATCCCACTGAGAATGGCAAGCGTGTTAACAACAGCATGGGCAATTTCAACTTCCCTACCACCGTGTAGATATGATATCCCACTAGAAGCACCGCACGCAGCACTCGTTGCACCGCAATAGGCTGAAAGTGGCCCGATTTTCGCCTTTATGTGTATTGCCACCAGATTAGATACCACCAATGCACGCAGAAGCAGCTCCCTATCCACCTTCATGCTTTCGGCATAGACAATGACAGGAAGAGAGACTGTAATACCCTGGTTACCCGAGCCGGAGTTAATGATGACAGGCATTTTCGAGCCATTCATTCTTGCGTCCGACCCGGCAGCTGCATAGGCCTTCGCCCTGGTATGTACATCGTCAGGGTAGGATGAGAGGATTATTCTCCCGATATTTGCACCCCATGGATTTCTGAGTCCTTCCTCAGCTATTGACGTGTTGTACTTTATCTGGCGCCCGATAATTTCTTCGATATCCACTATATCTACAGAAGACGCAAACTCGACAATTGATTTTATATCTAGTTCGTCACGGTTCGTCTTTTCACCCGCACTACTTTCAACGAACTCTTTTTTGTGGAGTGTTCTACCGTCAAGGACAACACTCACGACGTTGGTGTGGTTACCGGCTATCTCGACAACAGCTTCATGTCCGGAGAGAAAAGCATCGATTATTATCGAAAACGTATAATTCCTTTTTGAATGGTGTACGCTTATTACATTCCGCTCGAGGTACTTCTTTATTTCACATCTCTCTTCATCCGTCAAAGACGAGAGCACCTGAAGTTCTTTCTCAGGCTTTGATGCTATGGCTCCGGCGGCAACTGCCGTTTCTATGCCCTTAAGGCCGTTTGTTCCCGGAACAACAACGCTTTTGACATTCTTGATGATGTTTCCAGAGACATATACATCAATCCTCTCAGGAAGTCCTCCGAGGACGTGTGACGCAATGGAAGCACAATATGCTATGCTGATGGGCTCGGTACATCCCGTTGCGGGAACGAGCTCTTCTTTAAGTATTGAGATAAAAGCTATCTTTGTTTCTTCTTTCACCCAATCAGTTTCAACCTGAAATCAATGAATGGCAAGAAAAACTTACTCCGTATAATACTTCGCCCTCTTTATGAAATAGACAAGACTCAAGATATGAAGCACAAGGGCGACTAGAGCAAGTATTCCGTAAAGAATGTAATTACCGTAAGCATTAAAGAGATATGCCTTTATAAATCCAAAATCCCTCAATATTAGAAGCGCGTGGATAACCATAAGCATTACAAATGATGACTTTTTGAAATTCTTAAGGCCAAAAAACGTAACAATCGCGAGCACAAGGAGTGCAATCGAATAGGGCGGGAAAGATGAGTAGGATGAGACTGAGTAATATCCCGGGCCCGATACACGATACGAAGAGAAACCTTTGATGATGGAGAATAAAGAAACGGCCACTTCAAGGAATAAAAGCACATACGACACGACATATGCATACCTGAAGCCGACATCACCGTCCTTGAGGTTGTACTCGACCTTCTTCAGCTTTTTCCCTTCCCTTTCAAGCTTAGCGCCACACTCCGGGCAGTATTCATACTTCTCGTTGATTGATGCTCCGCATTTCGGACAAAGTGACGCAAACTTCTCACCGCAATATTGACAATACTTGGAACCTTCTTTGTTGATTCCACCGCATTTAGGACACTTCATAATATTCCTCCACACATAATTAAATATCGGATAGGCGAAAAGACAAGAGCGAACACACTTGAACTTTTATCCCTTTAGTAGGATTATCTGACCATGCCTGAATCAAAATCAAGTGCAATAGACTTTACGACGGGTAATCTCAAAAAGGAGATTATTTTTTTCGCGCTTCCCCTCTTTCTGGGAAACCTTTTCCAGCAGCTCTATAACACTGCCGACAGTCTAATTGTCGGTAACACCCTCGGAGCTGAAGCACTTGCCTCGGTCTCGTCTTCCGGGCCGTTGATTTTCATGATGACGGGCTTTTTCAACGGCGTTGCAACGGGAGCTGGTGTCGTAATCGCAAAATACCTGGGAGCGAGAGAATATGACAAAGTAAGGGACGCTGTCCATACAGATATTGCATTCGGGCTCGTATCTGGAATAATCCTCACTGTCCTTGGAGTCGCATTCACACCATCAATATTGAGATTGATGAACACCCCCGAAGATATAATGGAGGGAAGTGTATCTTATTTCAGAATCTATTCGATGGGAATCATATTCAGTGTTATGTACAACATAACCATGGGTATTATGAATGCCAGCGGTGACTCAACCCACCCTCTAATCTACCTTATAATATCGAGTATAACGAATGTTATTCTCGACATCTTCTTCATCAAGGTTCTCAACACAGGTGTCGGGGGCGCTGCAGCGGCAACAACAATAGGTCAGGGCCTCTCGTTTATCCTCTCTTTCATCAGGCTTATAAGAAGTAAGGAATGCTACAGGGTCGAGATAAAGAGAATAAAATTCAATAAGCCTCTCTTGGGGGAAATCATACGCTACGGCCTACCCTCTGGAATACAGAACTCCGTCATCGCAATTGCAAACCTTGTCGTCCAGTCCAACATAAACACATTCTCCTCCACTGCCGTTGCAGGAAGTGGAGCATATGCAAAAATAGAAGGCTTTGCATTCATCCCTATCACATCGTTCTCGATGGCGCTTTCGACATGTATAAGCCAGAATCTGGGAGCAAAGAACTACCAAAGGGCGAAGGAAGGCGCACGCTTCGGAATCTTTACTTGCATAACCCTTGCCGAGATTATAGGTGTCATAGTCTTTCTCTTCGCACCCTTCTTCATATCGCTATTCAACAGAGACCCGGAGGTAATAAGAATTGGCGTTAAGCAGTCACATATCGAGGCTCTTTTCTTCTTCCTTCTTGCGCTTTCACACTCCATAGCAGGAATAATGCGAGGGGCTGGAAAGGCAAAGGTGCCGATGGTCGTCATGCTTTCAATATGGTGCATATTACGTGTGACTTATATAACAATCGCCCTCTCGATATCACACACGATAGACCTCGTCTACTGGGCTTACCCCTTAACGTGGTCACTCTCAAGTATTGTTTTCGTCATATACATGAAGACTTCAGACTGGATTCACGGCCTCGACAACGAGCTCTGGCCTAAGAATTAAGAGAGTCAAGATATCTCTCGAGCTCATCGATATTCTCTCTGAAGACAAAGGCTTTAAGCCCTTCGTGGACAGCACCCGCGCAATTGAGAGGAAGGTCATCTATGAAAAGAGACTCCTCGGCCTTCAATGAATACCTATTAAGTAGCAGTTGATAAATCTCCGGCATTGGTTTAACGAGCTGCACTTCTCCGCTGAATATTATGCCGTCAAAGCATCCACTCGAGGGAATAAGAGGAAAGTATTTTCTCACCGAAGAGGGCGCATTCGATAGGAGGTATATCGAGTATCCTTTCTCTTTCTTCTTTCTGATGAAATCGGCCATACCCTCGACAGGATAAATCATATCCTCCCAATAGAGGGATTTATGAATATGGTCCCAGTACTTCCTGTCAATGCGACTCTGAAAAATCTTCTCGGCTTCGTCTTCGTCAAGTGCGCCCCAGTCAAGAAGCGGCCAATCAAGGGATGAGAACATCCTCTCGGAGAGTATTTTCCTCTCCTCTTTGTCGTCTATTCCCATCCAGTCCATCAGAAGCTCTCCCTTCCAGTGGATAAGGACATTACCCATATCGAAAACAAGATTTTTAATCATAGCGTAACCTCAGCGTTGATGATAAAAGTTATTTTTTCTTTTGAGTAGCCTCTTTCTCCACTTTGTGCGAAACTTAAGTTATGAAAATACTGGTCATAAACCCCGGATCAACCTCGACGAAGATAAGCCTTTTCGAAAACCGCAAGGAGCTCTTCACATCCTCCGTCGTTCACGATGCGCCAATGCTTCTTTCTTTCAACACAACAAACGACCAACTCGATTTCAGGAAGGAAGTCACACTAAAAATCCTTTCCGACCATGGCTACTCCATAGCCTCTTGTGATATCTTTGTCGCACGCGGAGGAAGCGCACACTCCCAGAAGGCCGGACTGACAGTAATAGATGAAGCACTCTACTTAGACACAAAGAATGAAGTTGACGGAACTGACCATCCCTCAAAGCTTGGCGTAATGCTAGCATACCTTTTCGGACAGAAATACAATAAACCGGCATTTACACTCAATCCAATCAACCTAGATGAAATGGACGACAAAGCAAGAATTACAGGCATTAAAGGTGTATACCGCCGTCCGCAGACCCATGCTCTCAATCAGAAGGCGACAGTTGCAATGCATGCAGAGAGGACCGGGAAAAAGCTAGATGACTCGTCATATATATGCGTTCACATAGCCGGCGGAATTTCTATTGCAGCCCACCTCAACGGTAGGATGATAGATTCAAACGAAGGCGCCGGAGGAGACGGACCGTTTTCTCCGACAAGAATAGGCTCCATTCCCGTAATTGAAGTTGTCAGGTGCCTCGAGGAAGGACACACAATTGAAGAACTCAAGCGCCTTTCATCAAAAAGCGGAGGCTTTGTTTCATACTTCGGCACGTCTGAGGCATCAAAAGTATATAAGATGGCCGAAGAAGGAAATGAAGAAGCAAAGCTAGTCTGGGAGGCGATGCTCTATCAGATATGTAAGGCAATAGGCTCAATGGCTGCTGCTCTCTCAGGAAAGGTCGACAATATAATACTCACGGGAGGACTTGTCAGATACCCATCTCTCGTCGAGTACATCACATCACACTGCTCTTTCATCGCACCTGTCGTAACATACCCGGGAGAAATTGAGCAGGAGGCACTTGCATTTGCCGTATGCGACTGGATTGACGGCAAAGAGGAAGCTCACAAATACATACCAAAGGATGTATTCGAGGGTTTTGAATGGGATACTTAATGACCATTCGCGACACGCTTTGCGACATTCGCGACACGCTTTGCGACATTCGCGCCACAGTTAACGACATTCGCGACACGCTTTGCGACATTCGCGACACAGTTAACGACATTCGCGCCACAGTTAACGACATTCGCGCCACAGTTAACGACATTCGCGACACAGTTGGCGACATTCACGACACAGTACAAGGGGTGGAATGCATACGATAATAATCAATGAAAATACAGCACAGCGCATAATCTCTTTAACCAACGTGTGATTAACGTGAAAAACAGCCAATCGCCCAACAATCATCAATTGACTACGAGGTCGTAAATAAGCCTGAGGATAAAACTCCAAAGGAGTAATGCGCACTAAGTAAAAACACGAGAAGTAGAAAGATATAGCTCAGGCTCTTTTACTATTCAAATACTCAACCAATTCATAAACTGTCGTTACCGGGTTACTGTCACGACAGATTACAGTCTCCCTTTCTCTCATAACCTGCTCAACCCTTTCTTTTGCTCCTTGAATAGCGACCGACTGCTGTTTCTGAAGTTTATCGAAAACATCTACACTCTTTCTATAATTCTCCAGATATCCCTTGTTTTTTAATATCTCAATTACTGCTGATGAATCTTTCAAATATCTGCTCCATTTTTCAAAATAAAGCAGGTACCAATATTCGAAGGCCGGATTAGAAAATACGATTTTGTACCCATGCTTCTCAGCATAGGAAAATGCAGATTGAAGCTCGTAATCTTTGTTATCATCGCAATCGAATACACACCAAAGCTGGTCTCCATCTTTCGGATAATAATCCAACTGGGAAATCAGTGATTTTGCGTGTTTAACCAGATGTTCCGCCGCCTTATGTTTCGATGGAATCGGAATAATATCCACAAGGCAGTTTCGTGTGCGAAAGTGTTTGAAATATAGAGGCTCGGTTTCTTTTCCCTCACATATGATATAAACAATAGGTTTGCGCTTACGCCTCTTCACGTTATCCGGATTATATTCTTTTCTCATCTTACCCATTACTCGTCCTCACCAACAAAAGGAATTGCACCAAAGCGTCCCTGAAGATATCCCTTACGCACATTTTCTCCTTTTCTTGGAGAGAAAGATGAAAGCGGATAAAGCTCTGTTGCACAGGTCTTATCATTTTTTTCAGCAAACCAGATTTGATCTCGACGAAAGAAATTCAGGTCAAGTAGCATTGCGTCATGTGTCGTGAAGATAAGCTGGGCCCCGTTTGTATTGATTGTCTTATCCTGTAACATTTCAATCAGCCTTTTGGTTAAAAGAGGATGAAGACTGTCTTCAATTTCATCAACAACTAAAAGTGCCCCCTTCTCAAGAGCCTCTATCCAACCTCCGATGCAGGCAAAAAAGCGTTGAGTACCTGAGGATTCCATTTCCATTGGAAGAAGAAAATATTCTGTTGTGCCATCATTGTTAATAACTCGATGTGTTGTCGTAATGAGCGGAACATTACCTAGGCTGTTTTTGATTGTGACATCAGTAATTCCAAGTTCTGCAAGCATCAATTCCTTTAAGACTCGAGCTTTCTTATCTTCACCTTGGACAATCTGTGCAACTGTTTCTGATTTATCCGAGTCGTAATCCATCAGGAATGTAAGCTTTTCCAAAAACCAGCGATATGCTTTTTCCGTCTGTGGAAGATTCCAGTCATTTGAGGACACAAGATAAAGTTTATTTTCCGGGGTACGGTTACTCAGTGTTACCTGCTCATTCACATTCTCCCTGAACTCATACACCCCATTATCTCTTGAGAAGATTAAGGCTTCACGACCATTGGGCCAGTGATAAAGATATTCCTTATAAATTTTCTTCGCATCAAACGAGAAACCATATGTATATCGCACTCCCTGAAAAATAAATACTATCTCAAAGGATGTCGGGCCTGTTGTTCCTCCAAACGGCTCAAATGGTAGCCCCTGTCCTTTGGAAACTTTTGATGCATTTCCCGCAACCATTTCTTCCATCGTCATCATAGCGTGCAATACGTTACTCTTTCCGGCTGCATTGGCACCGTAGATTGCAATTACAGGCAACAGAGACTTTTTCTCATCCGGATGCAGTAGATACTCTTCAAGCGACTTATCTTTGGATGCGGCAAAACTGATTACGGCACTGTTCTTTATCGACCTATGATTTTCAACTGCAAACTGAATCAACATACCTGAGCACCTCAATTTTCAATAATAACATTTTATGATATTATCACAGTTAAAAATGCTCCATTCAACATTTAATTATTGATTTTTGCATATTTTATGCAATTTCAATTATTAATTTCCTTCTGAAACTTTTTTTAGAAAGGCCGAGGAGTATTTCATGCGTTGAGTATCGGCATCATTTTAATCCCAGGGCCAGCGTTCTTAAATCAGCATCCAATTTGTCTATCATTCATTTTTGCAATGAGTAGAGATTATTAATATCGAATACCATATATGAAGAATCGCCTTCAATCTTCGACCTTACTGAGTCTGTTATACCTTTCTTAGAGAAGATTACATAATATTTGTTTTTTCTGTTTATACATAAGGAAGAATCAAGTAAGTCTTTGAGTTGTTTCTCTCCAAATGGAGACTCACGGTACTTGCACTCTGCAAATAGCGCATTTTCATCATCAAGTGCCACGATATCTATTTCCTCGGATCTCTTCTTTACTGTATTCGGTCCCCACCAGCGTCCCAGTTGCTCTGCATAGAAAGGCATTTCCCCGTTGTAGAACTTTTCTTTGAGGTATGTCTCACATACCTCCCCAAAACGGTGCTCGATAAAAGCATTGAGCTTCTCTTTTGTCACTTCACGTTTATAATATAACGCCGGAGATATGAGGCCGTTGAGCATATTAATGTGTTTATAAATAAACATGAAATAAAAGGCAAAATAGTTGTCAGCAATTGAATAAAGAGTATTACGTGTTTTTTCCTTCTCCCCACAGGGGACTTCCCTCTTTATGAATCCCAAGTCAATCAATACATTGATGTACTTACTTATCTTTGCAGGAACCTCGTCAATCTGTTCCCTTATACTACTGAATGTTGATGCGCCTGAGTTAATTGCCAGCATTATTTCTTTATATAAATGTGTTTCATTCAATTCCATCCTTAAAACTGTGTCGACCTCGTCAAAAAGATAGCCTGTGGTTGAAAGGCAGTTTATTATGACATTCTCCTCAATTGAAAGATTGTCATCAAAGAGTGACAAATATAGTGGAATACCGCCCAGGATGGAATAGGCCGTGAGTGCTTCTTCGTTGGAATACTTAGGGAAGAATTTTCTTGCTTCATTGTAAGTAAATGGAAGAAGCTTCAAATCTGCTGTCTTTCTGCCGTAGAGGGGTTTTGACTGCGAGTCGAAGAGTTCTTCTATCACAGATACTTCGGAGCCGCATAATACAAGGAAGATATTCTTATTTTTGAAGATATTATCAATTGCATTCTGAAGTTCAGAATCAAATGCCTTATTAGAATTATATAGGTATGTGAACTCATCAATTATGATTATAAGCCTGTCTTTAATCTCAATGCCGTCTATAAACGAATATACTTCCTTCCACGTTGTGAACGCCCCGGCGAAATCGCCCATATTCAAAGTATTATTCAGTTCTTTGCAGAAACTCCTCACATTGCTTTTTTCCGATGATTTGTCCGCAGTGAAATAAACAGCATTCTCCCTGTGAATCCTTGCAAAATGACTTAAGAGGAAGGACTTACCCACACGCCTTCGACCGTGAAGTATGAGCATTTCGAATTTGTTGGACTTATACAGTGACTCCAGGAACTTAAACTCTTTTTCCCTACCTATGAAGAAATCAAATGCCATAATTATTAACTCCAGAGTTATTAACTTTAGAGTTAATTATAAACAATCCAAAGGATATGTCAACGCTGATGCACTCGGAAATATTACAAAAAACCAAGCAAATTCCCTCCCCCCATCGACAGCTTAAGGGACAGTTAAAGGGACAGTTATAAGATTGTCTCTTAGAGAACTGCGAAAAGACTGCTAATAAATAAATCATAAGCTGTATTTTTTTTTATTCGATTATTTATTTATAATATCAAAAATAAATTGAATACTATTACGGTCAATTTGTCATTGTTATCCCATAACACTTTCTATGAAAACTATTTTAAGCAAAATTAAAAGCTTTTATTTTGATTATTTCCATGTTAAACTTAGGGGACAGTTAAAGGGACAGTTAAAGGGACAGTTAAACTTTATAAGGAGTTGTTATGGCATTGCCAATCAATATTGTAGAGCTAATTGAAAATCGTGTTGTTGAGAGTTATCGCATTGAATATAAGAAAGATTGGAATCCTGAACCTATAATCCACACAATTGCAGCATTTGCTAACGATATTGATAACTGTGGTGGCGGATATATTATCATAGGGGTAGAAGAAGAAAACGGACTTCCCCGCATTCCTGTTTGTGGTCTCGATAAGAAATCAATTGACAAGATACAGAAGCAAATCCTCATTAAATGCAATCTTATCGAACCCAGATACATTCCTGTTGTGAAACCTGATGTTTATAAGGGTAAGGATATACTCATAGTATGGGCTCCCGGAGGCGATGACCGCCCCTATAAGTGCCCTGTTGTTCTTAATTCAGATAAGACATCGAAGAAAAGTGAAAAAGCTTACTATATTCGTAAAATGTCTAACACCATTATTGCAAATCAAAGGGAAGAGCGGGAATTGATAAGCCTGAGCAGGGATGTTCCCTTTGACGACAGGATTAATCCTAATGCTGAGGTACAGGACATGAGGAGCAGTCTAATTTCGGAGTTTCTTTATTCTGTCGGAAGCTCTTTGTACTCTGAGTCCCTCACAAGGTCATTGGAAGATGTCGCAACAGATATGAAACTGATTGGAGGCCCTCAAGAATACCGTAAGCCTGTTAATGTAGGGTTAATGTTCTTTAATGAGAGACCGGATAATTTCTTTCAATATACTCAAATCGAAGTTGTCATTAAGCCGGATCCAACAGGTATTGGGATGAGAGAGCGCATATTCAGAGGACCCATAGATAAACAGCTGATGAATGCACTGGAGTATATACGTTCGTCAGTTATTGAGGAGTACATAACAAAGCTACAAGATGAAGCAGAAGCAGTACGAGTATATAACTGGCCATACCGGGCTGTTGAAGAAGCGCTATGCAATGCAATTTATCATAGGTCATATCAGATAAATGAGCCGGTGACGGTTACAGTCACCAGAGAGCAAATGGAAATATTGAGTTTGCCAGGCCCTGACATCTCAATATCTGATAAGGATATTGCACGTGGAGTACTTATCTCGAGCAGGTATCGTAACAGAAGAATCGGTGATTTTCTGAAAGAGCTAAAGATGATTGAAGGGAGAAATACAGGTATCCCGTTGATTATTAAGGCAATGAAACAGAACGGATCTGGAAAACCGGAGTTTAAAACAGATGAACATCGTTCCTATTTTCGTGTCATACTTCCGATTCATCCTTTTTTCATTAACGATGATAAAGCTGATGAAGAGCTAGTGGCATCTTCGGAGAGGGTAAAACATAAGCGGAGGAATAAAAGAGAGCTACGTCAGATGATTCTACTCGCCTTAAGACAGAACAATCTATCTATGAGGGAGCTGTCATTGGAATTAGGCTACACTAAACCAACAGATACTGTCAGAGCTGTTGTCAATGAACTTATGGAAGATGGAGAAATCGAATTCATGTATCCTTCAAAGCCGAATAATCCCAATCAGAAAATCCGACTTATCCAGGACAGAAAACGGCAATCGAGTTAATTCGATATCCTGAAATAGATACAAACTGATGACATAAAGATAATTGACGAGCACGATAAATAGATAATTACAATCGTGCTTATTCCACCTTTGATAACCACGACAGCGTTAATGCTTACATTCTATTTTCATTCTATCAGGAGAATAATATCCCAGTCAGGAATTGAATGAGATGTGCGGAGAATGAAGCGTGAATAGCCTGCGTGGAGCTCCTTGACCTTAGCTATAAGACGCCAGAAATCGTCAATCCGATGATAGACGGAAAGAATCAACCTGGGCTTATATTTTCCTATAGTCTTTCGTGCCCCCTCTAGGGTCCTCTCTTCCTCCCCTTCTACATCGAACTTCATAAGGGTAGGAATTTCATCTCCTAAAAGATTATCGATTGTCGTTGTCTCTCTTTCCTCCCCGTTTTCATTATTTGAGTTTCCCCTGCCCTTTCCGGATGAAAACAGAGCTTTCCCTTCCTTATCGGAAAGAAGCGTACTGTAGAGCTTTATCCTTTCTTTTCCCGAAAGATTCTTTTCAGCTTTCCTGAAGCTTCTTCTGTCGGGTTCAATTCCAATAATCTTATTATACCTACCACCCGTCAGTGACAGAAAACGTAGAATTGTGTCGCCGTTGTATGCGCCCGCATCGACAAAGACCTCATGAGGTGAAAACGATAGTTCTTTCCAGCTCTCCTCTCCGTCCTCCTCGACAGGTAAAAGATATTCAATATTTCCCGTAAGACGATAGGAGAAAATAGCGTCATATATAACCCGGCTTCTCTCGTCAGAGAGCATGTCTCTCACTGCTTTTATTTCATCAATATGTTTCTCGTAGTATTCGCCACAAAATGGAGCGCCGTCTTTATCAAGAAGAAGGGAAGGACAGTAAAACTCATTCTCCGTCGCAATCTTCCTCACGCTCTCGATAACCCCTAAATCCTGAGTCCCGAATCCCATCACAACGCACATTCTTCCGAATATTCTTCTTGCCTCACTGTAGGAGAGCACTTTGAATGAGTGGAATGTGCGCTTACGGACAAAGGCGTCGGAAGCAAAGACTCCGCTTATCCTTATCCCCTTTTTCTCCATAATTGATAGAAGAAGGTCTGCTGCATTACCCGTGCCGTAAAGCACAACGGGAAGCGTTGTATTCTTCATCGCATTCCACACATCATTCATCGAGTGCCTCCGCTTTCAACCTTAACTCGTCTATAATCCTGTATTTTCCTCTTCCAACCTTTTGAATCAGTTTTTCTTCTTCGAGTTCTTTGAATACAAACAATAGATGACGGTAGCTCGTGGAGAAGTATTTAGCTGTGTCGGTGTGGCTGAGGGAATAAACGCCGGAGGGGGAATTATCAAGTATGTAGGAAGCGAGTCTCTTTTTCAAAGGATAGCTCAGGTTTTTTGCCATCTCCTTATTAACCCTGAAGAGCTTACCGGCAATGTAGGAAGCAAGATTTTTAAGAAATACAGGGTCAGACAAAAGTTTATCTTTACTGTGTAATGTGTCTATCTCATAGCCCCGGCAGTCTGTTACGGCTTCAACAAAAGATTTATATTGCTGTATAGATAAAAGCTCAAGCTCTCCATAGAAGGCGGGAGACGGTGCGTAATCAAGAAGGGCATACCTGCCGTCAGGGTATAAAAAGGAGCAGCGTGAGAATCCAGAATATATGTAGATAAGCTTCTCGCTTTCGTCCCCGGGAAAGAATATCGTTTCCCCCTTCTTATATGACACATCCCTTACATAGGGAGAAATGTCGAATGAGAAGAGCGAGAGAAATGTGTCTTGCATGAAGTTATTTTAAATAAAGGATATAAAGAAAACAACAGAGAATATGATATTTCTCATATTCTCATTCACCCAGATTCTGTTTAATAGGGCTATGGACTTATATTCACTTTTCGTGCAGGCAATCGGTTTCATACCGTCCGCAATATCTATACTTTCGATACAATTGAAATCTAGGAAGAAGATTCTCATCCTCCAGCTCTCGGCAGGGCTTATGTGGGTCCTCCACTATTACCTTCTCGGGGCATATACGGCAGTACTCACAAACTCAATCGGGATATTCCGCTCCGGCATTTCTTACTTCAATGACAGAAAATGGGCAAAAAGCGTACTCTGGCTTTATCTCATCATCCTGCTTTCAATACTATCTAGTGCTTTGACATGGGCGGGGTGGATATCACTACTGCCGTCGATTTCTCTTATATGCACGGCAACGGGACTCTGGATACATAACCTCACCATAACGCGCATTCTCTTTGTCGTGCAGTCGCCGTGTCTATTAGTTTACGACATAAAGACTGGAAGCTGGGGCTGTGCAATAATCGAAGCTATTGCCTTCCTCTCATTCATAGCAGCATCAATACGACTTGATGTTGTCCCATATTTCAAGAGGAAGAAACAAGAGGAAACAATCAGCAATCCCAGTTAGTTATATACCTGCCTTCTCCATCCTTGAAAGAACCTGTTGCAATTAGGATGATGTCGATAAGGGGCCATATGCCGCATGTCGCCCACCCCAGGAAGAGCATCAGGACTCCAGAGCCTATACGACCCGCATAGAAGCGGTGGATTCCGAGTACTCCGAGGAATATACATAATAAGAGGCACGCAAGTCTGCTCTTGGGGCTTGTATCATCTGTGTTGATTCGTCCACCCTGACGGCATCCGCACTTCGGGCATATTACTGCGTTATCTACTATTTCAGCTCCACATTCACGACAATATTTCACGGCTTTCACCTTCCTTAATGTGTAATTAAAGGTATTCTAACCCATCCGGCAAGATTAATCTTCTTAATTTTCATATTTTCCTCCCCTTTTGATATTGTCCTTGCCTCCCTGTATATGATATCTTCTCTCCAAATGAAGAAGTTGAACGTCCATCTTACATACATTTTTATATAGACTTACGATACCGGTATTGTTACCGGTATTTTTTTTGCATAGGAGTTAAAAAATGAACAACTTTGAAGGAAGATCACTGTGTGTTATCGACGACTTTTCGAAAGAAGAAAGACTCTACCTCTTCAAGCTTGTAAAAGAGCTTAAAGCGGCAGTGAAAAGCGGGGACAAGGAGAAAATCGATTCTTTCAGAATCAACGATCCCGACTGGGGCATCTACGAAGTATTTCTTGAAGACAGTACAAGAACAAAGGAAAGCTTCCGTAATGCAATTGCATTCCATCATGCAAAGAGTACAGTCATGAATACCGACTCCTCATCCTTTAATAAGGGTGAAAGCTATGCAGATACATTCAACACTCTCTGCGGCTACAACAACCGTATATTCATCATCCGTAGCAAGGTTGAAGGAGTATGCTCATACCTCAAAGAAGAATGCGGGGAATTTGCACTACGTAACGACCTCGGCTATAAGCCTGTTTTCATCAATGCCGGGGACGGAAAGCATGAGCACCCGACACAGGAGCTACTCGACGAGTATACCTTCCTCGAGGACAACAACTGGAACACCGACGAGCTCCATATAGCACTTGTGGGCGACTTGTATCATGGGCGCACAGTACACAGCAAGGCTGACGGCCTCACGCTCTGGGATAAGGTCAAGGTAGACTTAGTAGCACCGGATGAGCTTGCAATGCCGGGGTACTACATCAACAAGATGAAGGACAACGGCTTTGAAGTAAACGTTTTCTCCTCGATTGAGGAATACCTAGAAAAGGGAGATGTTGCAACAAAGTGGTATTTTACGCGTCCCCAGCTCGAGAGAATGGGTGAGAAGATATTACAGAAGCAGGATGAATTGAGAGCAACAATCACATTTAGACAAGAGTTCATGGATAAGCTACCCGAGAACACGAAGTTCTATCATCCACTACCAAGGCACAAGGAGCACCCGACTATCCCGACATTCCTCGATAAGACTCCTCTCAACGGCTGGGAGAGGCAGTCGATAAACGGCATGTACACACGTATAATCCTCCTTGGCCTTGTGAGCGGTAAAATCGGAAGTGACTTTGTTCCTGAAGAAAAGAAAGAAGAGAAGGCAGAAGAATATGAGTGGATTACAGAGACTACTCCCTCCTCTGCTAAGCCGAAGAAGATATCTGAAGGCGTAAACCCGATTAACGACGGTATTGTAATCGACCACATACTCAGTGGAGAGAGCCCCGAGGAGATTAGGCGACATATGATTCTCATCCGCCGTGTCATGGGACTCGACGGCCTCAAGGGCGGCGAATGGGTAAGCCAGGGGTCAAACGGAAAGTACAAAGGAATTATCTTCCGCCCGGGCTTCTTCGACCTCGACCATAAGGCAATCAAGAGACTTGCTGCCGTAGCTCCGGGATGCACGCTCAACTTCATTGAAAACGGCCAGGTTAAGAAAAAGATTAACACAAAGATGCCACCGAGAATCTACAACTTCGACGACTTAATGTGCACGAACGAAGCATGTATTTCGAACGACACGCAGTCCGAGCATGTAGGAGCGATGTTCATCAAGACAAGCGACGGCAAGTTCAGCTGTGCATATTGCGGCAGAGCTCACAGCTTCAAGGAAATATTCAGACACTAAAAGGAGAAGAAAAAAAATGGAAAAGACAACATACAGTGAAAAACTAGCGTCCATCGCACTCGATATGGGAGCCATCCGCCTCTCCCCCGATAAGCCTTTCTGCTGGGCAAGCGGCTACTATATGCCGATATATAACGACAACAGAACTCTCCTCGCCTCCCCCGAGGCAAGGGCTACAATTGCATCGGCCTTCACCGAGATTCTCGCGTCTCTCGACTTCGACCCCGATAACATTGCGGGAACAAGCACAGCGGGAATACCTCACGCAACAACGCTATCAGATAAGCTACAGAAACCCCTGAGTTATGTCCGCTCCTCTAATAAGGATCACGGCCTCAAGAACAAAATCGAGGGACTCGGGAGAAGAAAGAGCTATGAGGGAGAGAAGGTTCTTCTAATCGAAGACCTCATCAGCACCGGAGGCTCTTCAATCAGTGCAGTTGAGGCTATTCTAGAAGCCGGCGGTGTCATACCTTATTGCCTTGCAATCTTTTCTTACGGCTTCAAGGAGTCGAAGGAAGCATTCTCGCTCATAGAGCCGAAGTGCGAAGCAAAGACAATTCTCGACTACGACTATGTAATCGAAATTGCGGAAAAGAGAGGATACATTAAGAGTGCGGACAAAGAGATGCTTCTCGAGTGGTCATCGTCTCCGTTTGAATGGGGAGAAAAACACGGCTTTAAGCGGGAGGTGAAGTAATATGATGTACAAGGATAAACTCGTTTCGAGCGCTGAAAAATACGGCAACTGCGGCTGTATGGGAATCGACCCCAATATTTCAGCCCTTCCTGAAGGAGTATACTTAGAGGACTACTTTCTTACCCTCATTGAGGAGATGAAGAAGAGAAATGTGCTTCCATCTGCATTTAAGCCCAATATTGGATACTTCTCGCGCCTCGATAAGCCTAGAGAGGGTAAGTTCGACGGCTCGAAGGCCCTGAGTGCAATACTCTCTTCCATTCCTGACGATATACCCCTCATCCTCGACAGCAAGCGCGGCGATATTGCCTCCTCTTCTCTCAACTATGCTTATGAAGCTTTCGAGTGCTGGAAGGCGGACTGTGTTACAGTTTCGCCTTATATGGGACACGACTCAATTAACCCATTTGTTCTGAACTTTAAGGATAACGGCATCTATATCCTCGATAGGACAAGTAACCCCGGAGGAAAGGATTTACAGAATAAGATGATGGAGAACGGAGAGCCGTTATACATGACAGTTGCTTCCACTATTCTCAAGTGGAATGAAGAGTACTCAAAGAACATAGGAGCAGTTGTGGGCGCAACAAACCTCACCGAATTCGAGGACATAGCTACTCTTTTTGCCTCCCACGAGATTCCCCTTCTTATTCCAGGAGTCGGAAGTCAGGGAGGAAGCGCAGAGGATGTACTCTCCATACTTGATAAAACCGGCTACAATAGGAAAACAGTCAGAATAAACTCCTCCTCAGCCCTCACCCATCCATGGGCAAAGAAGAAGGAGAAGGCACCCGATAACTGGAAAGACGTTTGCCTTGAGAGCATCGAGAAATTTCTCAAGGAGTGTTCGATTTGAAAAAGAAATTCCCCTTCTCGCACTTAGATAGAAAAGCTTATCTCTCAACTGTAAGCGGAGTTGCCTCAACTAAGCCTTCCCTCATATCATATTTCGACAGAGAAATTGATGCGGTATCTCTCATAACGACAAAGAGCTTCCAGGTAAGAGAGAACAGCGGTAACCGCGAGCCTGTTATATGCGAAGACGAAATCGGATGCTGGGGTAACAGCGTGGGACTCAGAAATCCCGGAATGGAAGTAGCATTAAGGGATATAAAGAAGCTGAGGGAGAAAGGCCTGAGGAAATGGCTCAACATCTCGCTCTCGTCCGATAACCCGGATGACTTCATTACCCTCGTCAAAGCATTCTCCCCTTACGCAGACTCCGTCGAGCTCAACTTTTCGTGCCCGCACGCAAAGAAAGGATTCGGCGCATCAATCGGAAGTGACATATTAGTAGCATCCGAGTATACGAGAAAAATCAATGAAGCGACGAAAGACAGAGCATGCCTATTATTTATAAAGCTCACCCCGAATGTTGATGATATAGCCTCAATTGCCAAAGCCGTTGTAGATAACGGCGCAGATGGCATTGTCGCAATCAATACTGTCGGACCAGAGGAGCATATTGAGCCGATAACACATAAGCCTATTCTCAATAACCCGATTGGTGGTAAAGGTGGCGTTAGCGGCGACGGTATCTTTGAAACAGCCCTCAAGGACATAACTGCGATAAGAAAAGCCGTTGGCGATGACGTTCCGATTATCGGAATGGGCGGCGTTAGTGACGGCGAGAGAGCAGCCCAGCTTATTAGAGCCGGTGCAGACGCTGTCGGAATAGGATCTGCCCTCGGAAGGGTTAACCAGAAGAATTGGAAAGAGTACCTAAAAGAGGTTAAAGATGAGGCAGAAGCACTTCTCAACAACAAATCCGCCGAAATAAAGAGCCGGGATTTTTTGAGAAAAGATAGAGCAATGGTATATGTTCCACATACCGTCACCAAAGTCACTCATCACAGCGCCGACACAATCATCATTGAGCTCTCGGGAGAAGTCGAAAAATTCAAAGCAGGTGAATTTGTCTTTCTCTGGGTACCTGAACTTGGGGAAAAGCCCTTCTCTCTTGCACGGACGAATCCGCTGACATTGATTATCAAGAAAAGAGGAATCTTCACGTCCGCTCTACTTGAAAAAATACATGTAGGTATGGAAGTATTCTTACGCGGCCCCTACGGAGATGCAGTCGAAACCAAGAAGACGAAAAAGGCCCTCATAATTCTTGGCGGCACTGGAGAAGCTGTTGCCGAGCCCTTAAGCTCTTCTCTTGAGAAAGACGGAACTCAGATGTCATTCCTTGTCGGAACCTCGGAAGAAGGTAACAAGGGAATAATGGAAGAAGTACTTAGTAAGAAAGGCTCATACAAGTGTATTTCCGACGA
>CAVJEL010000020.1:0-3232 GCA_963648635.1 Ruminococcus intestinalis | reverse complement strand
AGGCTCATGTGCCAGTGGGGAACATTCTTCAGTCTAAGTTTTCTTGAAGAGGAAGGCGTATTATGATTGACCCCCATGTTCATCTCAGGGACTGGAATGAAAGCGAAAAGGAGACTATCCTCCACGGCTTAAAGACAGCAAGGGAATGCGGCTTCAATATCCTCTTGGATATGCCGAACACAAAACCCGCCCTTACAACAAAGGAAAATGTACTCAAGAGACTAGAGGATGGCAAAAAGGCAATTGAGGAAATCGGGGACGATAACCTTTACTATGGGGTTTATCTCGGATTAACGGAAGACGAGAGGGAAATAGAAGAAATGGTTTCTCTACACTCGTCCCTCTTTCCTTCCGTATGCGGCCTCAAACTCTTTGCTTCCCAGTCAACGGGAAACATGGGAATAGTGAAGAAAGAGAGCCAGGAGAGGATTTATTCTCTCCTCTCTTCTCTCGGCTACACCGGAGTACTTGGAGTCCACGCCGAAAAGGAAAGCCTCTTTAACCTCGATGAAACGCTGCACTCTAAGATTAGGTGTGCCGTCTCTGAAGAGGAAAGTATTTCCGACCAGATTGAGAGTGCAATAAAAGCATCATTCAAGGGAAACCTTCATATATGTCACATATCGACAAGGAAGGGAATAGAACTTGTTAAAGAAGCAAGAAATGACGGCTTAAGGATAACGTGTGGCGCTACCCCCCACCACAGTCTCCTTACCACAAAGAATGAAGATATCTTTACAAAGATGAACCCTCCCTTGAGAGATAATAAGGACCGCGACAGCGTAATCGAAGCCCTGTTCGACGGCTCGATTGACTGGGTTGAAAGCGACCATGCCCCGCACACAATAGAGAACAAGTTAAAAGGCGCAAGCGGTATTCCCGGCTTTGAAGGTATGCTGAGGCTCATTGTCTTTCTCAGAAAAGAGAAGATGAGTGAAGAACGTTTAAACGAGCTCTTCTCGACTAATGCCGTAAAGACATTCCGCCTACCCTATACTCCATCTCCTGTTCCTCCTGTTAGAGAGGAGATGATAGAGAAAGCGTCCTCAGAGTACCCGTATTCAGCCTGGAAGGAATATCACTCGTAATCGGAGTCGCCTATGAACTCCCTCAGTATCGAATTGGAGGGTACATAGGTACTAGTGATTGGGTATACATTACGTAGGAACCCCAGTAGCCTACGCGAGAGCTCATAACATGGGCCGTCACTGACTTTGACGGACTTCAACAGGGGCTCGACACACGGCACAAGGACCCCGATTTCATAATCGAGTGCGCTGTTGAACATGACATCTGCGTTGTTCTGGTGCGGGAATATGTGCTCCCTCTCAGCCTTCGTCACATTGGGCCACATATTCAATGTGCGTACTACACTCATACCGCGTGTGCGGTAGTCCCTCAAGAGACGCCTCAGGAGTCTATTATCTGTAGTGGAGACTCTATTCGAGTCATCAAGATTAAGCTGCGTCAACGCCGATATATAAACCTTATAGACAAAAGAAGGGGCGATACACCCTGTAATTCTTTCATTGAGAGCGTGTATTCCCTCGATTACTGCTATGCACTTCTCCCCGAGTCTTACCGGAGCCGAGTTAAAGGATGTTATATGGGTGTTGAAATCGTAGGACGGAAGAGAAACATCCTTTCCAGATACAAGGTCAGTCAGGTTCGAGTCAATGAGGCCTATATTCAAGGCCTCGATTACTTCCAAATCCGGTTTCCCGTTTTCGTCCTTCGGTGCCATTGACGGGGGGTTATAGTAGTCGTCTAGGCTGAGTTTGAAGGCCTTGTAGCCAAGTAGCCTCAGCTCTTCGCAGAGTCTTTTGCTGAATGTTGTTTTACCCGATGATGAGGGCCCCGCGACAAAGACAATCTTTGCGTCCTTTTTTGCAACGTTATCTGCTATCTCGGCAATCTTACGTCGCTGCAAATCTTCGCTGAGCCTTATATACTCCCTCATACCTCCTTCGATATTAACCCTATTCATCTCACCTATACTTCTGACAGAGAGTATTCTCCCCCACTTCTTGTATTCCTCGAATACAGAGAAAAGAAGTGGGTTATCTCTAAGAGGAACGATCCTATCGATTGACTGAGAAAGTGGATACCTCAATAACAACCCCTTTCCATAAAGCCTCAATTCAAAGATAAAAAGAACAGCAGTATTCGGAACAAGAGGCTCATAGGAAAGCTGTGTGTAGCCGTCGAGCGAGTATGTATATGCAATAGAGTCATTACGTGACTCAAGTAATAGAACAGTGTCTTTTCTCCCGAGCTTTTTGAAAACTTCTATCGCATCCTCCCCGCTGAGCGCCGAGTAGACAATCTCTTCCTTCTTTTCTATAAGGGAATGCATCTTGTCGTTGAGTATTCTAACTTCCGTCTCAGTAAGGGGGATATCATCATCGAAGGAGAAATAGAAGCCGTCGCCGAGTGAGTGTCCGATTACAAGATTTCTTCCGGGGAATGCAAGGGATGCTGAAAGAGAAAGTAGAAAACATAGTGAATGGCGGTAAATCCTGCGTCCGATTGAATCAAAAAGATGAACTGGCTCAACTACCGACGAGCATACAAGTCTCTTTCCAAGTGGACACGCCTCCCCGTTAACTATCGCCCCGACAACAGGATTCGAGAGATAGTCATAGCTTTCCCCGTCCTTTATTCTCCCGAGGAGCAGAAGGGCATCAAGCGCCGTCGAATAAGCATCAAGAGAACAAACCTTATCTTCACATTTAACATAAATTCTATCCATTGAATAATTATCTATCTCTTCATGCGTTTTTCAAGCTCAAACTTATCACCATAATAAAAGAAGAGCTGCTGACCTGTGGACTCGGGAATCTATGGCCTTCAGCAACAAACATCATCTCAAAATCAATCTTTTTACAGAGATAACTTTTATCTTTCCATCGGTGTACTGATATTTAGGGTCCACCAGGTACATAAACCCCGACACAGATTCTTCCCATGTATAGTCAGTTTCAGTTTGTGCTCCGCTTTGACTTCCGGACTACATGCTACAGCAAGAAAAATCAGAAGAACGAGCAAAACAATTGATAATGTTTTTTTTCATATTTTCCCCTCCGGGACTTATTAGTCCCTTATTCTCTTTTGCTTTAAGTTTACCCCCTCCCCGTATATTTTCAAATGATTTTTTACGTAACCAGTAATCTCGTGAACCGTATTATTTATATTGACCTCTGTCGTATGCTTAGAGCATGAATTATGCTAA
>CAVJEL010000019.1:0-25969 GCA_963648635.1 Ruminococcus intestinalis | reverse complement strand
AGTATGGGGCTGATTCACGGCTACCAACATAATATACCTCCACTAAGAACTCTCCATCTCTACACTCCCAGCAAGCAACCCAGTGATAACTCAAGTGGCAGTGATACGTAGAAGAACCAAGTTTGCTATAATTTTTGTATCCCGGCTGCACGGGTCCAAGCTAGCCCAAGTCCGACAATAAATGAGAAAGCGTCTCCTTATCTTTCTTTGACAATTTCTGTATAACCTTGAGGCAACTTTTCTTTATGCGTACTTGATACTTCATATATGATATGTAATCAAAAAATGATTCCTCGTCAACAGTAAAATGATTTCCAATCCGTACTTTCCGAAAGTCCACCAGCAGGTAAATGGAAATATGATTGGACCGGAATTAACATAGTAATAGGAAAGAGCCAGAACAACTCATCAACTACAAAATCAAATTCGAATCGAGTTTTCAGTTTATAAATAACAAATTCGGAGCGAGTTTGTAGCAGGTTGCATCAGCACGTTGACCAAAATCAGCCAAAACAAAACTCCCCTACAGCCCGAGAGCCGTAGAGGAGTAGTTACGCTATAAAGATACTTTTAGACTATCAACCATCATCCTGGACGTTCTTATTCCACCAATCACGGTTGTATTCGTAAGAGTGAGAGCGTTTGTACGGGTCGTTCTTCCAGCCGTCAAGCGGTACGAAGGTATTCTTCCGCCTGTATTCTTCCTCCATTTTCTTTTCCCAGTATTCTGACTCGGCGTCTTCGTAAGCCTTTTTCTGTTGTTCATACTTGTACCAGTAGTCTTCGATAGCCTCATCTTCATCCATAAAATCATCTTCGTTGTATGCCATATAAAATCTCCTTATCAAATGCTATATTCCTCCTCCACAGCCTTAAAGCTATAGAGGAGTATTTAAATCATTAATTCCCTATCTCAACACTGTCCATGTTAGATTTTCTCTTATGAGTGGCGAGAACAGAGTCGATTATGCCGTACTCGAGTGCACTCTCAGCTGTCAGGTAGAAATCCCTGTCGCAGTCTTTCTCTATCTCCTCAAATGTTTTCCCCGTCCTCTCAACTGCCATGCTGAATAGCTCCCTTTTCTGCCTCAGCATCTCATCCGACATAATCTGGATATCAGATACTTGGCTTATTTTCCTCATACCACAGAGCGGTTGATGGAGAATTATCCTCGAGTGCGGAAGAGCGTAGCGCTTTCCTTTTGTACCGCTCATCAATATCCAGGCAGCCATTGACGCCGCTGTTCCCACAGATATGGTTTTAATATCTGGGGAGACGATATCCATTGTGTCTATCATCGAGAGTCCTGCAGCAACCGAACCACCGGGGCTATTGATGTAGAGTGTAATATCAGCATTGCCGTCTTCATTCTCGAGTTCGAGTAATGTGAGGTTGAATGCACACGCAATATCATCTGTTATCTCACCATTGAGGTAGAGAATCCTTGTCCCTTCCGGGCGGTAAAGGCCCGGGCAGGAAGCTGTAATCTTGTGTTCCATAGTTTTTATTCCTTTGCTCTATATGAGCCTGGCAGGCACATCTGTGCCTTCCAGTCATAGTTCAATTCAGAGAGGCTCTGTAGTCTTCTCTGAAAACTCTTTCTTGATGGCCAAAGCCACCTTCAAAATTTCATTGAGTATCTGATCCGTATTCTCACCTTCCCTCTCCTCACGCTCTCCGAAAGATGAGCTTTCTATTGCCTCTTTCGGATACCCAAGCACCTTCTCACAGAATCTGAACGGCGCACTGTCCTCACTTCTATGGTACTCCGGAAGGTTTACCCCTGACATATCATCGTCACCGAAATCGTATTCGCTGTAGTCAGGAAGAAAGCAGAGCTTGGGACTGCACCTGTCATTCCACACGAATACCTCTCCCATCTTAAGACGCTGCAGCATGTCGATATCCATCAAGGGATACATATCGCCACCGTACTTCTCAACGTGTATTCCTGAGAGTTCTTGGAGCATCTTGAGAAAAGCGAGGTTCCTCGAGCCCATATAAACCCAGATTCTACAGTTTGACCTGATTGTCTCCGCGCCGTATACTCCGTACTTCTCCTCAAGTTGCCCGACATTCTGACAGACGAGTATGAATCTTATTCCCCTACTGCGGGATGCTGTTAGCATTGAGCCGATAGACTCCAACATTGTGAAGTTCGCAAACTCATCGAGTATGAAACTAACCCTGTTCGGAAGCGTTGAGCCAAGGGAGTCTGCAATGTTGATGAGAGTCGAGTAGATTTGCTTCACCATTAACGTTGCCAGTGGGTAGAGGGCCTCCGAGTCATCCGGAAGGATGATGTAGAGTGCGGTCGGCCTCTTGGCGATGTCCTCGATATTGAAATCGGATGTAGAGAGCAGGTTCTGGATGGTCTTCTGCCGTGTGTAGAGTGAGAGGATTGTCTCTGCAGTGCTGAGCGCACAGCCGAGAGTCGTACCAACATCTGCACTCACAAGGCTCATTATCGAGGAAAGGTTCTCCTTTATCGCCGAGCCCTCGGGAAGTGATGAGAAATACATTTCTAGCCTCCTCGGCTCATTATTCATGACGTACGCCATATCTCTCTCCGCCACAGCAAGATTCCCGAACGAGAGTTCTCCCTCCTCACCATTTTCAAGGATTATGTAGATAAGTGCCTTGATGAACTCCAGCGCAATGTTCTCCCAATATGGGTCATGATTGGAGCGCACCGGCGCATGAATGACTTCGATTATGTCCTCAAGCATCAACACCGCCCTGTCCCTATCCTCATCGCTTTCACTCCTATATAGCTTCTCGACGAGACTAAATGGATTCCACCTCTCCCCGCGGGACGGAGAGCGCATGTTCACAACTTTTATGTCATAGCCATGATTTCTAAGGTCCCCCGATGTCTTGCGATAGAGCTCCCCTTTGGGGTCCGAAATTACCATGCTCTCCCCGCTCTTACCCATGAGAAAGATTGA
This sequence comes from Ruminococcus intestinalis, assembly GCA_963648635.1. GTDB lineage: Bacteria > Spirochaetota > Spirochaetia > Sphaerochaetales > Sphaerochaetaceae > Ornithospirochaeta. The sequence continues at coordinate 23,020 of CAVJEL010000019.1, read as the reverse complement.
CGGGATGATGAGACGCCTCGTCTTACCACAGCCTGTGTCACCGATGATGAAGCAGTGCTTTTCCTCCGACGACGTTGCAACCTCCGCATTCGATATCCTATCAAGTGGAATACCCGAATAGGTCAGAGATGACATATCTGACCTGACGACTACAGACGCCTCCACAAATGCCTTATCTGTGGAAAACTCCGCCCCGTTCCTCGAGGCAGAGGTTTTACTTCCAAAATTATTCATATACACCTCCTCAGTAACCGAATACTTTACTCTTCTGTTCGCTGTTAGACTTAACCGCGCTCTTACTCCTATAGCAGAGCTTTCTACATCCAGTGAGCTCATTCATTCTCTTAATAAGCTTCACACCTTCATCCATCGAGTCGACTACTGCATACATAATGTACTTTGCATCGCTGTTAGCCTCGATGTATGAGCTAAGCTCCTCAAGCCTGAAGCTCTCCTCGCTCTTGATGTATGCAGTAAGGTCTACTGCCAGGCATCCATTGAACGAGCACATCCTGCGTTCCATTCTGAACGGGGACTCAAAGAACTCCAAAAATGCCCTGTTATCTCTCTCATCCGGACCGGGATACGTCAACGCAAGCATCTTCGGCATAGCGTTGAGGTAGTTGATGAGATCGCTCTCCCGTCCCTTCTGGACGAGAATCATTTCGTTACGATTGGTTATTTCTTTATTTGACATATTATGCTCCTATTACCAGAGCCGTCCTGAGACGGCGAGCGTATTGGTTTGTTTTGTTAGTTAATGTTTTTTGTTTCCGTTATTATTGATGTGAGAGAAAGCCATTACGACGTTGTAAACAACTATCACTCCGAGTAGAAACAGTGCTATGGACTCTCTGGATTCTGCCAGTAGACTTTTGACATCAAAGCAGAATGTAAGCATATTCCAGATGGAAGCCAGTGCTGAAAACATAAAACTGAATACGGTTTGATGATTATTCATGGTCAACCTCCTCATACTCTGCCTCGACTATGTCATCGGCAGTGCATTCACTGAGTAATGCAATCAATTCGATAAACGCCATAAGCGTTATTACGCCGTGTATAGATTTCTCAAACATAGATAGAAATATCCTCTAAACATGAAGATTCAATTTGAATAGGAACGGGCAACGCCCGTTGTAATGCTTTAATCCCTCTCTCCCCCTCTGAGAGGGAGAGAGTAGATCAAAGACGAGAAAGCTCAGAGTTTGTATAAGCATGTATGGAAGACCTGTTTGGTGTTCGGGTGACCGAACGCTCGAGCTTTCTCTTTTGTTCTATAAAGCACTGATTAAATGAGCAGGCAGCGCCTGCGGGATTATCTCCTCCCTCCCTCGCCATTACGGCTCAGGAGTGATTCGATATCCCCCGACAAGTTTTCGAGAGCATAAGCCTCGTTTTGCAATTATAGGAGGTCAGCACTGAATTTTGAGGCTTTATACTCTCATTAAACTTGTCTCTCAATTACAAGAAGAGCAGGCAGTGCCTGCTATGGTACTTTCCAATCCGGCCGTAGTCCGGCTTGGTACATCCAGTGTAGACTAAGACGGGCGACGCCCGTTCTCTTAATCTCTCTCCCTCACTATACGTTCGGGACGAGAAGATTAGAGAAGACGAGAAAGCGTAAGTGGCCGTATAAACTATTTTCTAAAGGAGAACATCACAACACGACGTAAACGGCACTCCCGCTTTCTCTATTGAATCTACACTCTAAACCAAGGGAGGCGGTGCCTCCCCTATAACTCGTGTACTACTGTCGTAGCTTACACATTCGTTATAGAGTCGAGTCCATTGTCAAAAGGAACGGGCAGTGCCCGTTACCTGTCTTACCTCACTTCACGTTCGGTATAGACAGTTCTATATCTGTCGCCCTGTAGTATATTCGGCCTAAGCCGGATATACTAAGACTCTCGATATAGAAAGGACGGGCAGGATGCCCGTAGAGAAGATGAGAGACATAGCCCACACGTATATATATAGATAACCATATACTCTTTTCTTCTTTTCTTTCAAAATCAAAAGAAGTGCGTAGAACGCACTATAATACATTTACCCTATTTATCAATATGTTTTTAAAGTTAAAATCGATATGTTTGAAACTTAAAATCTAAGGTCTTGTAGAACGTTTATTACATTTTAAGACTTAAAATCGCACGATTTTAAAACAACGTCTTGAAAATTCCCGCCTATGTGCTACCATTAGCCCCATGGCAAAACCACTTAGAATCAGAGATATCCTTAATTACGTTCTCCAGGAGAACCCGATAACAAAAGAACATTTGCACAGCCAGAACGAGATAGCACGCACCCTAGAAGTGTCGGCCGTTACCGTTAGAAGAATAGAGAGAGCTGTGGATGACTACATAGCCTCTGGTAACAACAAGGAGAATCTCTACGGTAAATCCGATAAGGAACTCGAGGCTATGCTCTTCCCGCCTGATGAGAATAATCAGCCTGAAAAGAAGAAAAAGGCCGAACTCTGTGACGAAGACCTGAATCTGATTCTCACTTTTCTTGAAAAAGACGGAGAAGACCTTACAAGCCTTTTTAAAAAGCTCCGGAGTACATTGAATGACAACGATTACCATTGTTGGTATAAGGATGATGAATTATCCCGTTTTACACCCGACGGACAGAATTTTCTAAGAGAGTGTAATTATATTACACTCTATACCCAGTTACGCTATTACATCAAGAAAATAAACTACAGCGACAGGCTCAAATTCAAGCCCGGCGAATATCTTGAAATCGGAGTCATCCCGGTTTCTTCCTCTAAGAGGAATATAACAAATCCCTCTGACAACAATGACAATATACCTTCTGTTACCGACTTGGGTAAATTCCTCTTCTTTCTCTATCTCCCATTCTCCCGCAAAACAGAAATGCTCGAAGTAGATACCTCCATTCCCGATTTCACTAACTCCATGATTACTTTCCTCATACTCTTCTTCAATAGCACTAAGGGACTTCCGATGAGAGTCATAGGGGAAGCGAGGATAGAGAAATTATTCAACGGTGCTGACTTCAGGCTTTTGAAAGATTTCTTCTCGTTCTGTAATCTCACCTACTCGACCGATAAGTCGCACACCGTTTTCAAGGAAAGAGAAAAGGAACTCATAGCAAAAGTAATCCGTAGTCTGAACGCAAAGACAGACAAAACGCTCCCTAAAAAACATCAAGACAGAATAGATAAGGTATGCGGGGAACAAAATAAAGAAGTTGCTATCTCTGTTCCATTTAAAGACGAAACTCTACACCTCTCCAGAAAACAATATCCGGCAAAACACTATGTACACGAAATGGGAGTAAGTAGACTACAAAGGAACAACCACATAAAATTCGCCAAACACTGGTACTCAAGTAAATATAACTACAAGGAACCCGAGGTAGCTCTCGAATTCACAGAAGGAGAAATTAACTTAATTACTAAAGTTACTGTTGGCGAAGAAGAAAAAGTCCTTAGCCGCCACACGTTCGTTTCTGAGGGAGAAAACAACAGGGGAAGCTATTCGACAAATGAAGAAGATCTTGCTCCAAATGACGAAATCGCTTCAACTTACAAGCTCTGGACAGAAAACAACATTATCAAAATGATTGCGGAGAAGTATGTGTATGTGGTTGAAAACAATTCCATCCCTTATGAAGAAGACCCCGTTCTTAATGTTTCCCAAAACTATATCAACTCAAGAATCTTCAAACAGCAGTCTTATAACCTTCTCAACAGTATATGCAAATTGAATATAGATCCAAAGAGGATTAACGAAGTCAGAGATGAATTCCAGAAGGTGCTTTCCAATGCGCCAAAAAATAATGCGCAATATTATTCATGGGGAGGCGCAGTGTTCAATCTCTATAAAAATTTAAGTGAAAATTACCAGCTGCCAAAGCAGGAGAACTACAAAAAACCACATAAACACCAATAGACAAAAGTCGGCTTTTAACAGGGAGATTCAACATGAATAACAACAACACAGAAGCCAAACAGAAAGCAATAGACTCATATCTCAGAGAATATGACAGATACCAGATTTGGAGCTTCAACGGCGATATGGAGAAAATGAAGGAAAATCTGAAGAGAATTATCGAAAGAAACATAGATTCTGCAGATGTAAAACTCCTCTTTGTCCTCCTGAAAGCACTCGATATCGAATACGTGGAGGATGATGAGGACAGAATTGAGCGCAATATGATTCTGAAGTCCGCCATTCGTGCTCTTCTTGCCGTTGACGAGGACAGCTTTGATAAAGAGTGCAGCACTCTCTCCAGGAGGCTTCTCTCGAACTGCCGTCGCTGGGACAATGACGACGAGGACGAAGAATACTATGAGGAGGACGAGCAGGCATACCACATGCGCTCTTTTGCTTATAAGCACTTCCTCAACGACGAGATAGATGCCAGGCGCTATAAAGACGGAGCATACAGCCTCGGTATATTCGAGGAGCAGAAAGAAAGAAACAGGCTTACTTCCAGAATGGAAAAAGGTAAAGCCACGGAGAGCGACCTTTTCTACCTCTACTTTGACAGCGTAATCGATAAGGAAAGGCTCTACACAGAACTTGAGAAGCTGAACCACCGGAGAGGATGCGAGAAGGATGAGGACTATTGGAAAAGGGTACAGCTTCTATGTTCAATAAAAGACGATAAGATTTCAAACGGCTAAAGAATGGAAGCACACCGTCTCCGATGCACTCCCTCAGCCTTATTCCTCTGTTGATTTCTTCTTAACCGAGTTACAGTGCATTCCGATTACGTACTTTTCCTCGCTGTCCATAAAGACTTTTCTCCTCCGGAAAATAAAACTCAGCTAAAGAAACTTATGTAGCTTTAGCTCCTCTGCAACCTCGCTTGTTATAGGTTATTCTTGTTACAAAACTTCCTTATTCTTCCCCTTATTTCTTCATAACTTTCTGTGCCATCTTCGTTCAGCCAGAAAACCTTTATATGGGAACCCGGTCCGACGTCAGAAGGCTTCAACTCGCCATTTTTCTCTTGATACCATTGCTTCGCAACTTCAGGGTAAAGTGTCTGTAAATCATTCTCCCCTACAATAGGCTTACGACCAGAACAGTATGGACAACCCTGTTTCTTCTTGCCAGTGCGCGCTCCTACCTTTTGTGGCCATGTATGTCCGCATTTACCCTTCCATAAAACAAGAATACCAGAATGAGGAGAAACGTTCTCAGGCAAAAGAGGTGCATTGCCTTCATAATCCCACTCTTCAGATATTTCTGGGTATAATGTCTTTAAATCATTGTCTCCTGGGAGAACTTTATTCCCGCTACAATAAGGGCAACCTGTTCTTCGTCTTGTGTCTATCGAAACTTTCCATGTATGTTTCGGATTTTTCACACAGATCCAATTTACTTCCTTTTTTGACGAGACCGTCAAAGAATAAGGATCTTCTTTATTTCTCTCCCAATCCCACTCCTTAAAAACTTCAGGATTCTGAGAAGGAAAATCATTAAACCCAATTAATACACGCTTACCTGCGCAGATTGGACAGCCTTGAGGTTTTTTACCTGTCCTGTCAACAATACGCATATCCCATGAATGACCACACTTGCCACCTTTCCACCACACAACTTTCGTTGAAGAGGGGAAATACTCTTCCGGCCTTGTATCATTCTTTTCGTAATCCCACTCTTGTGCGACTTCCGGGCATCTTGTCTTGAAGTCATTATCGCCTATAAGCAATTGATTACTTGAACAAATAGGACACCCCGCTCCTTTAGTTGTTCTGTTTGTTATTTGAGAAGACCATCTGTGATTAGGGTTGTTTCTACAAACCCAATAAGCTTCCTTATCTGATTGAGCGGCAACATTATGCGGATCAATTGTATTCAACTCAGTATCCCACTCTTCCATTAAACCCGGAAATACAGTTGCCACATCATTCACACCGACAAGCACTTTTTTCCCTGCACAGTAAGGACATCCAGATCTAGCTCTAGCATTCGGAGATGCTTTCCAGGAAGGATGACCGAATTTACATTTCCAGTACACTCCAATATTAGAACTAGCTAGTATTCCCTTTGGGGTAATTCCCATCTTCTCATTCTGTTCATAGTCCCATTCCTTCAACAAATCAGGACGCATTTCATAAAGTGAGTTCTTTCTTAAGTAAAGCCTTTGAAGAGCATATATTTTCTCTTCGTCTCTAGCTATATTGATATCAATATCCAATTCCCGATTAAGGTACTTTCCAATTTCAGAAAACAAATTTCTCAATCCAGTATCAAGTTCAGAGAAGCCTGGATTAGTCTTCATTGGTATTGTTATCTGTCCGTCATCATCAAGAGTAAAACAACTATCCTCTCTGAGTCTGAACAACTTGATTCCTTTATTTTTGCAGGCTCTGTTTTTCTTGGCATCTGATTTACCCTTCTTTTCCCCATGAAAGGCGCCCCCATCATACTCGATAGCAATTTTTTCATCCTCTATAAAGACGTCAAGCTCAAGTCTACCTTCGAAGGAATAGTTCTCGCTTACAGATTTGAATATGTTACTCGCATAAAAGAAAACAGCCTTCTCGGGGAATGAAGTATGCAAAGCTTTTGTGCATACTGGACAGTTAACAAAACCTGTTTTGCGATATTGTTGAAATCTGCGATTGGGAGAATCCTGCCATTCATGTCCGAGCTCGCATTTCCACCAATACTGAGTATGGCTGTTTGCTGCCACCTTATCAGCTGGTAAACCATTTTTCTCTTCATTCCATTGGCTGCATAGCATTGGCGCAAGTGTCTGCAAATCGTTTATACCGCTATGCATTCTATTGTTAGCACATTCCGGACATCCTGCATTCTTTAGTGTTCTATCCGCAACACGAGCTTCCCAGCCGTGGCCACAATCCCCTTTCCAGAAAAACTTACTATTTGTGTAAGGGGTTATCGATGTCGGTGTTTTTCCCATATCTTTATTTTTACCCCAATCCCATTGCTTGGCAATCTCAGGAAATTTCGTCGCCAAGTCATTGTATCCGGCTAACACAACTTTATTATCACAAACCGGACATCCGGAAGATTTTGGGTTTCTCCTCAGATTACTCGTGAATGAGTTTACTTTTTTAGACCATACATGCCCCTTCTCACATATCCACACAACTTCAATCTTTGAACCATAGGCAACATCAGAAGGAGTCAATGGCTCATTTAACGTAGGATGCCAATATTTTGCAGCTTCAGGATATTTTGTTTGCAAGTCATTTACACCTTGAATCAATTTACTCATCCTGTTATCTCCAAATTAATGCCCATATTATATCAGGGCTATGCAACATTACTCATCCATTCTATTTGCTTTTCTGAAATACTTTATCAGTGCTCTTGCTTATAACAAAAAACTTTCCTGCAGTCCATAGAGACACAGAATAGCTATTTTATTGTCCATCTCACTGCTTCTCTTATAATGAAGTTTAGACTACCCCCTGATAATATACTTCAAACTGTGATTGTATACCTTTCGAAAATTCCCCTTGTACTATTTGAGAATATCCCTGAACCTTTTGAGAATTGCCTGAACTCTTTGAGAATTACACTCGAGGGGAGCTAAAAATATCTTGTACAAATCTCTTGAACTCTGTTTCAGTCCAGCTAGGAAAAGATGCTGACTTTCGGAAATAAGAAAGAGCCGTTCCTTAATTCCTTGCTTGTAAGAATTTAGACGGCTCTCTTAAATTGTCCCAACTTAGTTGCCCAGAACGAGACTCGAACTCACACACCGTTGCCGGAACTAGGACCTGAACCTAGCGCGTCTACCAATTCCGCCATCTGGGCGATAGAAGGATGTTAGACCATATCCATCTTCTCGGTCAAGGTCGTTGCGTGTTTAGAATAAAGTTATTAAACTTTACAGCATGGTGAAAATATTGTTTCTTGGTGAGATTGTAGGTAGGTGCGGAGGAAACTCCCTGAAATCTGATCTGGCCAAAATCAAGAGTAAATATTCTGTAGATTATACGATAGTCAATGCCGAGGGAATGACCAACGGCTACGGGCTGGGAAAGGCACACGCGACAATGCTCGGCAAATACGGCGTCGATCTCATAACGGGAGGGGAAAAGCTCTTCTATAAACCCGATATGGTGGAATTCATACCCCACTGCTCTTTTATCCTCAGGCCTCTCAACTACCCGCCACTATGTCCAGGAAAATCAGTCAAGAACATAACACTTAACGATACCCCCTTCCTTATAATCAACCTACAGGGAAATTCTTCGATGAAAGTTGCACTTCAGAATGCATTTGTCTCGATAGACGGCTTTTTAAAGAAGGTTGAAGGAAACCCTATTATTCTTGTTGTCTACCATGCTGCAACAACAGCTGAAAAGGCAACGATGCTCCATTTCCTCGATGGGCGTGTACAGGCTGTAATCGGAACACATACAAAAGTCCTGACAAGCGACGAAACAATAACTGAAAACGGAACGGCATTCATAAGCGACATTGGACGCGTCGGCTCATTTCTGAGTGTCGGCGGTTTCGATACCGAAACTGAAATCAAAAAGTACCGCCGTCAGATTCCAATCAGGAGCCGGGAGGCATGGGCTGACCCGAGAATTCAAGGTGTTGTCGTAACAATCGACGAAAAGGAACATAGGGCTGTATCTATCGAAATTGTGGACGAGAGCGTCAACATTACAAAGCCGGAGGATAAAGAGAAGAGCGAATGAGAAACGTTGTATCTATACTCTCCATAGATAAGGGCCTTGTCAAAGTCGGATGCTCGTCTAGTGCATGTTCGGGCTGTCACAGCGAGGCTTTCTGTCGCAATAAAGACACATCATACATCGTAAACAATCCCGATAATCTCGCCCTCAAGGAAGGAGATTTCGTCGAAGTCGAGATCCCCGAGAAGAAAGCGGTATTCACGATATTCATGAGTCTACTTTTTCCCCTTTTAATGTTCATTCCGGGATATTTCCTGGGTAGGCTAATAACTGACAACGAAGTCTTCATGGCGCTTACCGGTTTTCTGGCAATCGGCCTGGGATTTTTAATATCGTATCTTTTCTTCAGGGGTAAGAAGAAAGAGTACAGTCCATATATAGTGAGAAAGCTATGAGGAAAGTCTTCATCCTCCTAAGTGTTCTTTTATTAATATCATGCTCAGCAAAAGAAGAAAGCGACAGGACCTCTCTTATGGAAACTGGAATCTATCCGGACTTGATTATGGAAAACACAACGGCCCAGGTCGGGCAGGAGGATGCCTCCCCCATTACACTTAATGCAGGAAAGATGACACTTTATTCTAAGGACGGCTATGCCAGGCTCGAAGACTTCAATTTCACATCCTACAATGAGGAAGGAGAAATTGAGACAGAAGGAAGTGCGGAAAAGGGAAAAATCGAACTTGACGGGAGCCGTATTGAGCTCGAGGGCAAAGTTACATTCTCACGTCCCCTTGATGATATGTCCGTCAATGCCGAAAACTTAGTATACGACAGAAATAATGATGAAATTACCACAACCGGCTCTGTTGTGGTAAACTCGAAAGAGGGAACAATTGAGGGTGAATCCTTCAGAGGAGACCTCAGGGAGAAGGTTTATTCTTTCTCTTCAATTGAAAAAGGAGACTTTAATCTTGAATAAAAGAATAACAGCGGTGGTTATTACATTACTTGTATGCTTCTCTCTCTTCAGCTCCTCTATCTCCTTCTCGGGAGGAGTAAGTTCCCTTTCTCTCAAAGAAGGCAAGAAAAGCGTCTCACTCGAGAGCGGGGCAAAGGTCGAGACGGGGTCGATTACAATTGAAAGCGACTCGATTTATCTCTCGGGCGATGACTGGCGCTATGTCGAGTGCAGCGGGAGCGTTGTAATCAGGGACTCGGAAAGAGGAATCGAAATACGCTCAAGCTCCCTGTGGTACGATAGAATTGAAGAGACGATAATAATATCATCATGGTTCGAAGTTGATGACACATCCCAGGATTTATATGCAACTGCCGGAAGCCTACACTACAATATGAAGGAAGAGAAGCTGGAGTTGGGAATGCAGGTAAGACTCATGAGAATAAGCGAAGGCGAAATAATGACATGTTCTAGCGAGGCCCTCACCTATGATAGATTAAATGAATTTGTTTCTCTCAGGGGAAAGAGCAACGTACTCTGGAAAGGCGATGAGTACAACGCCGACATTATCTCGGTTGATCTCAAGAACGACGAAATAACACTCTCGGGAAGAATAAGAGGTACAATCAATGGCTGATACTCTCACAGTTGAACATCTCTCGAAATATTACGGCAGAAAACATGTCGTGAAGGACATATCATTCAGCATGAAGAGTGGCGATATAACAGGCCTCCTCGGGCCAAACGGCGCGGGGAAAACAACGTCCTTCTATATGATTGTCGGCTTCATCAAATCAAACGGCGGGATAATAAAAATCAACGACAAAGACATAACGGGACTCGCAATGCACGACAGGTCTAAGATGGGACTAGCGTACCTTCCGCAGGAGCCCAGTATATTCCGTAAACTCACTGTCGAGAAAAACATAAGGCTTGTACTCGAGGCCCAGGAATACCTTTCAAAAAAGGAGAAGAAAGACAAGGAGGAGGAACTACTTGCCGCTTTCGGAATCGACAGGGTGCGTAAGCAATACGGCTACACCCTTTCAGGCGGTGAAAGGAGACGTACAGAGATAGCACGTGCCCTTGCCTCCTCCCCCAAATTTCTTCTTCTTGACGAGCCTTTTGCAGGAATCGACCCTAAGGCTGTATATGAAATCAAGCAGATAATCAAACACCTCAGCGAGAACGGAATCGGCATACTTCTTACCGACCACAACGTAAGAGATACCCTCGAGATAACAACCGAGGCACATATAATATCTGACGGAGAGATTCTTGTGAGTGGCACAAGGAGAGAAGTCCTGGAGGACGAAAGGGCGAAGGAAATCTACTTCGGCCGCGACTACGAGGAGTATTAACTTGGAGCAGAATCTTTCAACTTCCCTAAATATGTCTCAGAGGCTCGATACCCAGCTCTTGCAACTTGTGGACATCATCACGATGCCGACAGAAGAGCTCAACGAGAAGATAAAAAAGGAAGCAGAAAAGAACCCCGTACTCGATATAAAAGAAAAAACACCCTCATTCGAAGCGCTTGAAACTAAAACCTACACGCCCCAAAAAAGGATGAGCGACGAAGCAAACGGCCGCGACTACGATGATGACTCGTCGAACGACTGGTTTGAGAAAACGGTAAGTGAGAAAGAAGACCTGAGAGAGCATCTTACAAAGGAACTGGGGCTCTTGGACCTCGACGAAAAGACAAGAGAGACAGCCGAGATGATAATATCTGGGCTGGACCAGAGTGGATTCACAGGACCCAATCCCGAGGCCCTTGTCCCGGAGAAATATAAGCCCTATGTTAAGGATGCTGTCAAAGTTGTACAGTCGCTTGAGCCCACCGGAGTCGGAGCAAAGGACTGGCGGGAAGCATTGATGCTCCAGATAAAGGAGATAGAAAAGGACCGCGCAGAAGTCAGCCGCTACCACGATATAATATACAGAGGACTCGATTACATCAAAAACGGAGAAGAGGATAAACTCGCCAGAGCTATGAAAATCGGGAGGGAGGACCTAGATGAGATGATCAAGGTTATAAAAAGTCTCACACCATTCCCGGGCCTCAAGTATACATCCTCCTACACTCAATATATCGTTCCCGAGATAACAGTCACAGTTAAGGACGGCACAATACTACTCGACACACACTCGTCAGACCTGTTGGATGTAGATATCGACGAGAGCTACCTTACATTGAAGAATGAAATAAAGGAAAAAGGCGACAAAAAAGACAAGGACGCGGGAAAGTTTTTGAGGGAGAACATCCAGAGCGCAGAGAATCTCATCAAAGTGATAAACATGCGTAAGAGCACGATGGAGAAGCTTGGGCTTCTTCTTGTCGAGAAGGAAAGGGACTTCTTCCTCTACGGCCCGATGTATCTCAAGGCACTTACGATGACGAATGCCGCCGAGATTATGGGTGTGAATGTGAGTACAGTGTCGAAACTGGCACAGGCGAAGTATGTACTTACCCCCTGGGGGACATTTCCCCTCAGATTCTTCTTCTCGACGGAGGTTAAAACAAACGAGAGCGACTCTCCCCTCTCAAAGACTGCAGTAATTTATAAGATAAAGGAAATAATCGAAAACAACGACAGCGGCAAAAAGCTCTCGGATGAGAAGATAAGAGAAGAGCTCGAGAAGGAAGGTATAATCGTCGCCCGTCGCACCGTCAATAAATACCGCAGGGAAGCCGAGAAAAAATAAAGTTTTCTTTTGCCTTTTGACCATTTGATTGTAAACTAAACTTAAGGAGAGAGAATCTCTCAGGTTTCCGTCAGGAAAGGGTTATTGACAACCTCAGGGTTGAAAGGAGAAAAAGAAATGAACATTACATTCAGAGGCGTCGGTTACACACCAAACGAAGAAGACAGAGCATTTCTTGACAAAAAGCTCCAGAAGATCGGCTTTGCAGAAGACTATCTTCAGGATTTGGACATCGTTGTAAAGAAGGAGTCAAAGGGCATCGGATTCCACCTTGATGCGGCTCTGCACTTCATCTGGAGAAAGGAAAAGGTAGTCTCTATAGACTGCTATGAATTATATGAAGGTATTGAAAAGCTCTGTGACAAGATTCAGAGCGTCGCAAAGAAGGAAAAGGAAATAGTAAAGGAGAACTAACCTTTCCCTACTATCGAAATCTGCCGTGGCAACCGCTGCGGCTTTTTTAAATGGAAAGTTCTCTTTCTTTCAATGTAGAATACAGAAGATGTTGAAGTTGACGAAAAAGCAGAACGAGGTACTCGACTTCATTGTGGAGTACACAATAAAGACTGGGACTTCCCCGACAATGAAGGAAATCGGGGAACACTTCTCTATTTCCCCCACTGCCGCATACTACTCAGTGCTTTCCCTTTCAAAGAAAGGCTGTGTCATCCTCAATAAAGGAAAAAGAAGAGCGCTATCGCTTCCCAAAGAAGGACGGGAGGAAAGAGAGAATGTCAGCTACCCCTTTTTCGATAAGGAGCCGACAATAGAGGAAATGGAGAAGGGAGCAGAGAAGACCATCCTTCTTCCCCTCTCATACAGAAAGGACAACATATTCTCTTACCGCGTAACACGGGAGAGCATGACGGGAGCCGGAATTCTTCCGGGGGACATCGCAGTCCTAAAGAAGGCAGAGAGTGCAAAAGACAACGATATAGCCCTCGCCGTGAGGACGGAAGAGGGACCGATGGAGCTCAGGAGAGTACATATTGCATCATCATATATCGAACTCTGGGCGGAAAATGATACAAATGGAATAATACGAGGGAAAAACTTTGTCTTTTATGGTATACTCGTTGCTGTAATCCGACACTATTGAGGAGAGTTATGGCAGAGGTGTATATATTGCTCGGCCCTGAAGAAGGCGAGAAGAACAATATGATAAGAAATATAAAGACGAGGGTACTCCAGTCATGGCCTGACTCTGAGTGCTATACCTTCTTTGTCGGGGACGATGACGAAGCGCAGTATGCCTCTGCAGTAAGTCAGCCTTCCCTCTTCGCCCCGCACCGCTTCATCGTCCTCAGGGGATTTGAGAGCGTCAAAAAAACAGACCTCACATACACAGCGACAATAAATGCAGTCAAGGACAACCAAAGTGACCTTACGCTTGTTATAGTATCTTCCGAAAGTTCCAGTTATTCCTATGACAAAGCCCTTCTCGATGCTGCGGGGAAGGAGAATATAAAGACATTCTGGGAGATGACGGAAGAGGAGAAGAAGAACTGGATTTACCGTTTTGTCAGAAGCGAAAACTTTACTATCACACCCGATGCAGTGGACGAAATCTTATCATCTGTCGAGAACAACACAGCGGAGATGAAAAGTGTAGTTCTGTCGGTAATCAACTTTCTCAAAATAAAGGGTGAGAAGAACACGATAGACCGAGACGATATCGAGGCATACTCGACAGCAAGTAAAGGTGATAACGGCTACACCCTCTTCAGAGCCCTCGCGGAGAAGAATCTCGATAAGGCATTGAGAATAGTGGGCTCGATTATCCTCAACGACAGCCGTAACATCCTAACGGCAGTCTCTGTTGTCGCGAACCAGTTTCGTAGAGTCGAAGAAGCAATAAGAATGACTCAAAATAGAGTGCCGTTCAATGTAATAACGAAAGACCTCTCAGCTTTCAGTACATACCAGAGCGTCGCAGGGCCTTCACAGTCATTCAAGCCGAAGAAGGGGATAAACTTCAAAGAGACTGAACTCTTTAGAACTGCAATGAGAAACTACACGCTAGAAGATACAGAGAGTGTGATTCTCGCACTCGGAAAGGCAGATACTCCCCTCAAAACTGCACAGGGCGACAATCTCCTCCTCACAGCCGAGATGCTTGTCTACTCGATTATAGAGAACAACGGCAGGGAGAATCCTCTTGATTTATCCTCCTCCCTTTTCGACGACCCGCTCTCCTAGAAGTTGAGCTTCCTTAGTACCCTCTCTGCAACAGGTAATGGTATACCGGCACCTTTACTTAGTTCTTCCTTCGTAAGCGAGAGTATATTCTCAACAGAACCGTACTTCTCCATAATCATACGGCTTCTTTTCTTCCCCACCCCTTCAATCGACTCAAGGAGCTTGAATGAAGCGTCGGTCGATCTCATGCGCTGGTTGAAGGAGGTTGCAAAACGATGGCACTCGTCACGAACGGCAATTAGAACCCTTAAGCCGGGATTACTCTTATCGACAAGAAGTTCCCTCCCGTCGGGAAAGACAATAGTCTCCTCTTTCTTCGCAAGTCCCACTACCGGAATATCGAGTCCGAGCTCCTCGAGAGAGGAAATAGCTGCATGAACCTGTCCGATTCCTCCGTCTATCATAATGAGGTCTGGCATTTCATTGTTCTCTTCCTTCTGCCTTTTATAGCGCCTGTAGACAGCCTCCCTTATCGACTGGAAGTCGTCTATCTCACCTTCTTTAAGACTTTTCATCGAAAAGTGCCTGTACTCCTTATTGCTGGGTTTGCCGTCACGGAAGACTATGAGGGACGAAACAGTATATTTCCCGCTGAGCTGGGCAATGTCGTAGCCTTCGATAAGACGGGGGAGTTTATCGAGTTCAACGAGTTTCTCGAGTTCCTCTAGGGAAGCGGAGTTATCTACACTCCTCAGTCTCTTCTCGACGTCCCTCAGGGCATTTTCACCGGCAAGACGGAGTATGCGGAAGTGTTTACCATCCTTCGGAACATCAACCTTTATGTCCTTTTTGAGTTCTTCCTTGAAGTACTTCTCAAGGAGCGCCGAGTCTATATCGTGGGAGACAAAGAGTTCATGAGGAAGCGTGTCGCCGTCAGAGTAGTATTGAATTAAAAATGAGAGGAGCGTCTCCGTTTCGTCCCCGAAGCATTCGCTACGGTATAATGCCCTCCCTATGAGGCGCCCCGAGCGGAATTGCATTATGGAAACAGTACAGAGGTACGAACTCATCTCGATTGCAGCATAATCGCGCTTATCCTCTTCGTCCCCATCCACATCTTCCACAGCCTGGTTCTTCTGCATAACAGTCAATGCGTTGATGAGGTCCCTCTTCTCGGCAGCAGTTTCATAGTCAAGCTTCTTCGCTGCCTCCATCATCTCCTTCTTCGCCTTCTCGATTAGGGACGAATCATCACCGTCAAGAAAAGCCCTGACTTCCTTTATATAGGATGAATACTCATCCTTACTAACCTTCCCTATACATGGAGCAGAGCATTTATGGAGGTGGTAGTAGAGGCATGGATAGTCCCTCTTCTTGAGTGGCCCCGAGCAGAGACGTAAAGGATACATCTTCTTTACTGTTTCTAGGTACAGATCGAGCCTCTTTCCGTCAGGGTATGGCCCATAATACTTCGAGCCGTCGCTTACTATTCGCCGTGTCTTGAAGACACGCGGAAAACTTTCATTGGTTATCCTAATTACGGGGTAGCTCTTACCGTCCTTTAAGAGGATATTGTAGTGAGGGTTGTACTTCTTGATGAGGTTGTTCTCCAGAACAAGTGCCTCGTACTCGTTTCCTGTAATGATTGTATCTATTTTACTTATCTTCTCGACAAGAGCCTGAGTCTTGAGATTGCGGTTTGGAAGAAAGTATTGACTCACCCTCCTCTTGAGATTCTTGGCCTTCCCGACATATATGACGGTGCCGCCCTCATCCCTCATGAGGTAGCAGCCACTGTTTTCCGGGAGGGCATGAGCCTGTTCTTTCGCACTTTCCATAGCCTTAGCATAATCATTCCTTCCCCTTTTTTAAAGAGATGTTTACACTACTCGTATGCAGGACAGCTTCAATAACATTCTCTCAAGACTTCCGGAAAAAATACAAAAAGAGCTCAACACTCTCTTCAATTCCATTCACTTTTCACAGATGCAGCTACTCGAAATCGTGAAAGAAGAAGCAGACCTCGTCCAGTGGGACGAGAAGAGCTTTGTTGAAAGCGAGGATATAGAGAAATACCTCTCACGCAGGGACGGCCGAGGTGGAGACGAGTACATAAAAGCCCTCAGAGCTCATATGGCAGAACTCAGAAGTACTGAGACCGATTACTCATCCTTCTTCCCCCATCATATAACGAGGCCGAAAACAAAAGAGGTGGTAGTTGAAGATAAGATTGTCCTTTCACGCTGTCCATGTCCCGTCGACGGAGAGAAGACGAGATGCTGTAAGCTAAGAACTCTCGACGCCGTCATGCAATGCCTCTTCGGCTGCGCATATTGCTCTGTTCAGGCATTCTACAACGAGAACCAGATAAAGATAGTCTCGAACCTCGACGAAAAACTCGAGAGTCTCGAAATAGACGAAAGCGTATGGCATATAGGAACCGGTCAGGCATCAGATTCACTCCTCTGGGGCGATGACTACTCGACGCTGACTGCGCTATCACACTTTGCAATAAAACACCCGGACATAATAATCGAGCTCAAGAGCAAGGCCGATAGAGAGGATATATTCGAGACAAAATGGCCGAAGAACATGGTCTTTACATGGTCGCTCAATGCCCCGACGATAATCGAGAAGGAGGAGCACTATACAGCCCCGCTCGAGAAAAGACTTAGGGCCGCGCGTAAAGCAGTCGAGAACGGCAATAAGGTGGGGTTCCATATACACCCGATGTTCTACTTCAAAGGCTGGAGAGAGGAGTACAAAGTGGTGGTAGAGAGCATCACATCCCTCTTCTCGCCTGATGACATCGTTATGATAAGTATGGGAACACTTACCTTTACAAAGGCAGTGTTGCAGCGTCTCAGGGAACAGGGAAGAAAGAGTAAGGTACTTGAGATGGAGCTCGTCAAAACCGCAGGAAAGTATTCATACCCACTGGAGAAGAAGGAAGAGATGTTCTCAACTCTCTATTCATACTTTCCCCAGTCATTCAAGGAAAACATCTTCTTCTACCTATGTATGGAAGACCCGACTCTCTGGATGAAAACCCTGGGCCGTGAATACAAGTGCGACAGCGATTTCGAGCTCGATATGAAAAAAGCCTACAGAACAAAGCTCGGCCTAGACTAAGCCCATTCTCGAAAGAGCCAGAGCCACGGAGAACGGAACTGCAGTCTCGGTACGGAGAATTCTATTTCCAAGAATAGATGGTGTATAGCCTTTATTTTCCAAGTACTCCCTCTCTCGCGCGCTCCATCCTCTCTCGGGGCCGATTGCAAGAGTCACGCTTTTACCCTTTAAATCCAAAGACGAAAGAGGAACTGATCCGATGACGTTATCGAGAAGGAGGGAGATATCGCCATCAGCCATATTGACAGCTTCTTCAAGAGTATTAGATAGTAGACATTCGCTCACAAACGGAAACCCCGACTGCATAGCGCCGTCAAGGAGAATGGACTTATACTCGCCCGATGTATATAGAGAGGAAGACGAGTAGCTCTTCTCCCCGAGGTCGGTTATGGGAAGTACTATCCTCTCGACTCCCATAGAAGCACTCTCCCTGAGTATGCGCCTCATACATATGGGCCTTGTCTGGGCGACAATAAGGGTAAGGGGATATGGTCTTATGCACTCTTTCTCGGGAGTATATATGAATGTAATTCCTTCTTCACTGTCATCTGTTATGACGGCCGTTCCCTGACTAGTGTTTATTTCGCCGCACTTGAAGGTATCTCCCACATTCAGATGAAGAACCTTCCTGATGTGTACTGCCCTTTCGTCAGAAGAGGGAAAGAAATTCTCTCCCTCTTCAAATAGTATTATGTTCACTTTGCTCTTCCGTAAAGCTTCGAGTAGTACTTGATGCCGCCGAAGGAAGAAGATGTAATGTCGCCCTCCTTCATCTTCCACGACCAGTTGGATGTGCCGCATGTAGAAGGAACATTCATTCTCGCGTCTTCTCCAAGCCCGAGAATATCCTGCATGGGGAAGATTACATACATGGCCGCACTCATCATCAGGGCACGTATCATACGCCACAGCACTTCGCCGTCACCGCACTCGAAGTAGCGCCTTACGATATCTTTAGTCCTGTCATCTAAGGAGTTGTACCAGCCGAGAGTTGTGTTGTTGTCGTGTGTTCCCGTATAAGCGACAGAAAGCTCGGGAATGTTATGTAAGAGGTATTCGTTTGTAGTATCGAAATCGCCATTATCATCAAAGCCGAATGCAAATTGCATTATCTTCATTCCTGGAAGTTTATTCTCGTCCCTGAGCTTCTCGACGCCGTCGGTAATTACCCCAAGGTCCTCGGCAATAATCGGCAAATCCCCGCCGAGCTCTTTTTTAATTGCATCAAAGAGCTTCTGCCCCGGCCCCTTGACCCACTCGCCGTTTATTGCGGTAGTCTCACCAGAGGGTACTCTCCAATAAGCCTCGAAACCTCTGAAGTGGTCGATACGGATTATGTTGCAGAGCTTGAGGGTTGCCTTGATTCTATCTATCCACCACCTGTAGCCGTCCCTTTCCATTGCATCCCAGTCATAGAGCGGGTTTCCCCAGAGCTGACCTGTCGAAGAGAAAGCATCTGGCGGGACACCGGCAGCAGCCTCCTGCTGATAGTTCTCGTTAAATTGCATGAGGCGTGTATTCGTCCATGCGTCCACACTGTCGGATGCAACAAAGATTGGGATATCACCAACAATTTCGACTCCCTTTTCGTTGGCATATTCCTTCATCTTCGTCCACTGTTTGAAGAAGAAGAACTGGAGGACGCTGTAAACTTCGATAAGCTTTTTCTCGTCTTTTACTGCCTTATCGAGTGCCTTTTTGTCCCTGACTCTCAATTCTTTCGGCCACTCAGAGAACCATCTCGAGTCATTGTAGCGAGCGCAGAGTGCCTGGAAGAGTGCATAGTCATCAAGCCACCAGCTGTTCTCCTTCTTGAACTCTTCATATGCTTTCTTAGCTTCTTCATCAGCTGACGAAAGAAAAGCAGATGCAGCCTTGAAAAGAAGTGGCATCTTGATTTTCCTCGCTTCCCCATAGTCGACCCTCTCACTCTCGTGGGCCCTGACGAGTACATCCTCAAGGTCAAGATAGCCCTCCACATAAAGAGAACGTGGCGATATAAAAAGCTCGTTTCCTGCAAATGCCGAGCGCGATGCATAAGGCGAGTCGCCGTAGCCTGTGGGGCCGGTTGGCAATATCTGCCACAAGGAAATTCCGTTGGAACTGATTGAGTCGATGAATGAATAAGCACTCTCTCCCAGATCCCCGACTCCATATGGGGACGGAAGGCTTGTTATATGGAGTAGAACTCCTGTCTTTCTTTCTCTATGTTTCATGGCGACAGTATAAACAAGTTATAGCCTACATGGAAGAGCCTTAGATTTATAAAGCTCTTCTATCAGTTTGTTAACATTACCCTATATGGAATCAATTTTTCCATGTGATGGTTGCATTTGTTGCACCCCATTTATTCTCATATCCGGATATGGAATTGGGGTTTTTATTAAAATTAATAGTTTTCAAGTTTTTACACATACTGAAAGCATATTCCCCTATAGATGTTACGGAGTCAGGAATTGTAACTGCTACTAAACTCGAACAACAATAGAATGTATAACTTACAATGGTAGTTAAAGATGCAGGGAGCGTAATTGATTTCAAACTTTCACAATTCTCAAAGAACCCAAAAAGTTCACTGTCTTCCGAATATTGATATGATTCCAGTCGCCCAATCCCATCAGGAATAATTACACTCTCTAGTTTAGAGCATCCATAAAATACTCCCGCACCTATTTCTTTCACGCTATTTGGAATTATAATCGATGTTAGACTCGAACACCCATAGAAGGTCATATCACCAATGGATGTTACAGAGTTAGGGATTGTAATTGATGTCAGACTCGAACATCTATCGAATATACCATTACCAATGGATGTTACAGAGTCAGGAATTGTAATTGATGTTAGACTCGAACAATTTTTGAATGAATAATCCCCAATGGATGTTACAGAGTCATGAATTGTAACTGATACTAAACTCGAACATCCTAAGAATGCTTCATCTCCGATAGATGTTACAGAGTCAGGAATTGTAACGGATGCTAAACTAGTACAATTTCTGAATGTTATGCTTTCAATTGTAGTTAAAGATGCAGGGAGAGTAATTGATTTCAAACTTTCGCAATTCTCAAAGAATCCATAAGAAGGGGCACTATATCCCGGATATACCAATGATTCCAACCGCCCAATTCCATCAGGAATAATTACACTCTCTAGCTTAGAGCATCCACAAAATACTCCCGCACCTATTTCTTTCACGTTATTTGGAATTGTAATCGATGTTAGACTCGAACATCCATAGAAGGTCATATCACCAATGGATGATACAGAGTCAGGAATTGTAATTGATGTCAGACTCGAACATCCATAGAATGTATTCTTCCCAATGGATGTCACAGAGTCAGGAATTGTAACTGACACTAAACTCGAACATCCACAGAATGTATCATCCCCAATGGATGTCACAGAGTCAGGAATTGTAACTGACACTAAACTCGAACATCCACAGAATGCATAATCACCAACAGATGTTACAGAGTCAGGAATTGTAACTGATACTAAACCCGAACATCCTAAGAATGCTTTATCTCCGATAGATTTTACAGAGTCAGGAATTGTAACGGATGCTAAACTAGTACAATTTCTGAATGTTATGCTTTCAATTGTAGTTAAAGATGCAGGGAGCGTAATTGATTTCAAACTTTCGCAATTCTCAAAAAAACCATAAGAAGGGGTACCATATCCAAGATATGCCCATGATTCCAATCGCCCAATTCCATCAGGAATAATTACACTCTCTAGTTTAGAGCATCCACAAAATACTCCCGCACCTATTTCTTTCACGCTATTTGGAATTGTAATCGATGTTAGACTCGAACATCCGTAGAATGTTCTGTCACCGATGAATGTTACAGAGTCAGGAATTGTAATTGATGTTAGACTTGAACAATCCTCAAAGAATCCATATTCATATGATTCCAGCCGTCCAATTCCATCAGGAATAATTGCACTCTCTAGTTTAGAGCATCCATGAAATACTCCCGCACCTATTTCTTTCACATTACTTGGGATTGTAATTGATGTCAGACTAGAACATCCACTGAATGTGCCATTCCCAATGGATGTCACAGAGTCAGGAATTGTAACTGACACTAAACTCGAACATCCACAGAATGTATCATCCCCAATGGATGTCACAGAGTCAGGAATTGTAACTGACACTAAACTCGAACATCCACAGAATGTATCATCCCCAATGGATGTCACAGAGTCAGGAATTGTAACTGACACTAAACTCGAACATCCACAGAATGTATCATCCCCAATGGATGTCACAGAGTCAGGAATTGTAACTGACACTAAACTCGAACATCCACAGAATGTATCATCCCCAATGGATGTCACAGAGTCAGGAATTGTAACTGACACTAAACTCGAACATCCACAGAATGCATAATCACCAACAGATGTTACAGAGTCAGGAATTGTAACTGATACTAAACCCGAACATCCTAAGAATGCTTTATCTCCGATAGATTTTACAGAGTCAGGAATTGTGATTGATGCCAGACTTGAACAATTATCGAATGCAAAAACGTTAATACTCGTCACGGGTAACCCATTATGGACTGATGGGATAACTATTTCTGTCAAAGTCTTCTCTGCACCAAAGACAGAATATGATTTAGATATCAAATTGAGGTCTTCATCATATTCACATTCTAGACATAAATAGAGACCGTTACTTGCATCACATTCTTTCCATTGAGCATATAATTTCAAATCTTTCTTAGCATAGTATTCATCTTTTGGCAGATATTCTGTTCCACTGCCGTCCGGCATAGTATTCCAAGAGACAAAATAAAATCCATGATAGTCGAAAATATCCCATTCTATCGTCGCATTTTCCTCCGAATCAAAGTAGAAATTGAAAATCTTGGATTTACCTTCCCCTCCATTCGGAAAATACTCGATTTGATAAAAAGTAATATCCCAGATTGCATACAATATTGCATCTGAAGAAAAGCTTACAAAATCATTATTCTTATAAACTATGTCGCCGTCTTTTGATGTCGCCCATCCTTTGAATTGATACTTGTCATTATTCCAGAGATAATGACCATCTGGTAATGTTATTTGTTCTCCAGCTTTCGCCTCGACAGTCTTATCACTTTCTCCCACTATTCCAGAATTAAAGGTAATTGTTATCACAGCTGGAGTTTGAGACTCAGGCCCCTTACATCCCACAAAAACAAAAAGAACAAATATTGCACAAAATAATACGATCTCAAATGATTTCTTCATAAATCCCTCTTTTGACAGGTTACCCCCCCCCAGAACATACTGTCAAGCAGACATTTCTCTTAATATCAAAGTAAGGTCAATCGTATCAAATTGTACTAGCAGTCATATGAGTATCGAAAATTTTACAATTTCCTATTTTGACGGATTTTGTTTTTTGGTCTACACTAAATATATGTCATATACAGAATTATCGAATAACTTTGCAATCGGGGAAGATGTTTTCTATC
>CAVJEL010000018.1:0-26012 GCA_963648635.1 Ruminococcus intestinalis | reverse complement strand
AAAGGAGGCATACATTGGAAGAAAAGTATGCAATTGAAATGCTGAACATCACCAAGAGGTTCCCGGGTATTGTTGCCAACGACAACATCACCCTGCAGCTCAAGAAAGGTGAAATTCATGCACTTCTCGGCGAGAACGGAGCAGGTAAGTCCACACTCATGAGTGTCCTCTTCGGTTTATATCAGCCGGAAGAAGGTGTCATCAAGAAAGATGGCAATGTAGTCGAAATCAAAGACCCCAATGATGCCAACGCACTCGGGATCGGAATGGTCCACCAGCACTTCAAGCTTGTTGAATGCTTCAGCGTCCTCGACAACATCATTATGGGTGTAGAGCCTACGAAGTACGGTTTCCTCGCGAAGGATGAGGCGAGAAAAAAGGTTATCGCACTCTCGGAGAAGTACGGCCTTCACGTTGAGCCCGATGCCCTTATCGAAGACATAACTGTCGGCATGCAGCAGAGAACGGAAATCTTGAAGATGCTCTACAGAGATAATGAAATACTTATCTTCGATGAGCCGACAGCCGTTCTGACACCGCAGGAAATATCTGAGCTTATGGATATCATGAAGAACCTTGCGAGGGAAGGTAAATCAATACTCTTCATTTCACATAAGCTCGCGGAAATCATGGCTGTCGCAGATAGATGTACGGTATTGAGAAAGGGTAAGTACATCGGAACTGTAAATACAAAGGAAACGAATATCGAAGAGCTATCGGCAATGATGGTCGGAAGAAACGTCAACTTCCACGTCGAGAAGAAACCGAGTAAGCCCGGAAAGCCTATCCTTGAAGTAAAGAATATGACCGTCGCATCCAAGATACACAAGAACAATGCCGTTAAGAACGTATCTCTCACAGTCAGGAGCGGAGAAATTGTCTGTATAGCAGGTATCGACGGAAACGGCCAGACGGAGTTCGTCCACGGCCTCACGGGACTCGACCCGCTTGTAAGTGGGACAATCACCCTCGAGGGCAAAGATATTACAAAAGCTTCAATCAGAGAGAAGAGTATTCTCGGTATGAGCCATATTCCGGAAGACAGACATAAGCACGGCCTTGTTCTTGACTACTCTCTTGAAGATAACCTTGTACTTCAAACATACTTCGAACCCCAGTTCACATCAAAGGCAGGATTTTTGAAGCGTGACGCAATCAGAAAATATGCCGAAAAGATTATCAAGGAATACGATGTTCGTTCCAATCAGGGCCCGATTACAATTGCGCGCTCGATGAGTGGCGGTAACCAGCAGAAAGCAATTGTCGGAAGAGAAATCGAAAAGGACCCGGAGCTCCTCATTGCTGTCCAGCCCACACGCGGACTTGATGTCGGCGCAATCGAATACATCCATAAGCAGCTTGTAAAAGAGAGAGACGAAGGAAAGGGAGTATTACTTGTCTCACTTGAACTCGATGAAGTCATGGATGTCTCCGATAGAATCCTTGTCATGTATGAAGGCGAAATAGTCGGCGAATTCGACCCGAAGAAGACAACGGAAGAAGAGCTTGGACTCTACATGGCAGGCGCAAAGAGAATGGAGGTGAAAGCATGAAAAAGAATATATGGAAAACAAACGGCATGCAGTCGCTAATTGCCTCCCTTATCTGTATAATCCTCGGCCTCTTCATAGGATTTTTAGTGCTCCTCATCATCAATCCTTCGGGGGCAGCGGATTCAATTTTCGCACTCATCAAGAACTTCATGGACTACAGCTCACACCGCTTGAGAGTGAAGAACTTCGGTTCAACCCTTGTCAAGACAGTTCCGCTTTTGATGTGTGCACTCAGTATCCTCTTCTCATATAAGGTCGGTCTCTTCAACATAGGATGCTCTGGCCAGTACACAGCAGGATGCTGTGCAGCACTCTATGCTGCCCTCAAGTGGGGATGGGGATGGCTCCCGTGCCTATTGTTTGCAATGGTTGCAGGCGCACTCCTCGGAGCAATTGTCGGCGTTTTGAAAGCTTATTTAAACGTTAATGAAGTAATATCGGGAATAATGCTTAACTGGATTATCCTCTATCTGACAAATACAATCCTTTCAATTGTCCAGGATCCAGCAAAGCCTTATACCCTCGCACTCAACGTGAATGCTCCACAGGCACTTTTACCGACACTGGGAATGGAGAAGCTCTTCAACAACAACTACGTTTCAATAGCAATTCCGATTGCAATACTATTTGCCGTTCTTGTCATGGTTATTCTCAATAAGACACGCTTCGGCTATGAGCTTAAGGCTACAGGATTCAACAAGAATGCAGCCAAATACTGTGGAATGAAGGAAAACAGAAATATAGTTCTGTCCCTTCTCATTTCCGGTGCATTTGCAGGAATAGGAGCAGCCCTACTCTACCTTACAGGTATCGAGGACTGGGAATGTACACGTGCATCAGTTCCTGCCATGGGCTTCAACGGCATTGCGGCAACATTCCTCGGAGGTCTCAACCCAATCGGCACAATCTTCGCATCCTTCTTCATCGAGCACATAACCCTCGGAGGTGCGAATGTCGATTTGACAAAGTACTGTTCTCAGATTTCCGACCTCATTTCATCAATCATCATCTATCTATGTGCATTCGTTCTCTTCTTCAAGTTGAAGATGAATGACATCATTCTACACATAGAGGAGAAAAAGGCCCTGAAGAAGACAACAGGGGAAGGAGGTAACAACTAATGCTTTCAGTAGTTCTACTAATTCAATACACCCTGATTTTCTCTTCCGTACTTATTCTCGTCGCTCTTGGCGGATGCTTCTCGGAACACAGTGGAGTCATCAACCTGGGACTTGAAGGGATAATGGTACTCGGAGCTTTAGGTGGCGCACTTGCAATGCACTACCTCCCGCTAGGAATTCCCGCATTCTTCTATATTTTGCTAGTCATTCTAGCCGCAATGGCTGCAGGAACACTCTATTCAGCACTTCTTGGAGTTGCCTCAATCAACTTCAAAGCTGACCAGACACTTGTCGGTACCGCACTCAACCTTCTCGGAACAGCAGGTGCAACAGTCTTTGTAAAGGCTCTCAATACAGCCTCAAGCGGTGGCAGTAACGTTTCATCAGACATCTACTACGTCGAGCCGAAGAAGAAGTTCATCGAGAATATAGGGGCATTCGAATTTAACTGGTTCATGGTTATAACAATCATCGCACTTGTTATTGCCTATGTTGTACTTTATAAGACACGCTTCGGCCTGAGGCTTATGGCATGTGGTGAGCATCCACAGGCAGCGAGCAGCGTCGGTATTAACGTTTACAAGATGAGATGGGCCGGTGTTCTTATAAGTGGTGCTTACGGAGGACTCGGTGGCATCTGCTACATCCTTGCAGGTGTTTCGATGTGGAAGTTCGAAAACGGCGTTGTCGGCTTCGGCTTCTTAGCTCTTGCCGTCATGATCTTCGGACAGTGGAAACCTCATAGAATCGCACTCTCTGCACTTCTCTTTGGTTTCTTCCGTGCTCTTGGAAATACATACAATGGTTTTGACTTCCTCGTTGCACTCAAGCTTCCAAGTAACGTATACAACATGATGCCTTACATCATCTCCCTTATCGTCCTTGCGCTCACATCAAAGTCGAGTAGAGCTCCTAAGGCTGAGGGTATACCATACGATAAGTCACAGCGATAAGCTTTATATCAACCGGGACTGGAGATTTCTTCAGTCCCTTTTTATTTTCTTTGTTTTTCGCTGTTTTCCCGTTATATTTATATTAAGGAGGACACGATGAGAACAAACATCATCATCCATTCTGTTTCGGGCAACATATACCTCTTAGCCCAGGCTCTCAAAGAAAAATTAATTGAAAAGAATGTAGACGCAAGAGTCTACCGCATTGAAGACTCCGACCTGCATGTCGCAGCGGCAAAAGACAATGAAGCAAACGAGTACTATGAGGAGATTATCTCCCTTCCTCTTGCTTCAAACGAGAAATTAAGGAAAGCCGACACAATAGTTCTGGCATGCCCCGCCGTCTTCTCTCTGCCGTCTGCCGAGATGGTTACATTCCTTAACGGCACACTTCCACTGAGGAAGACAGGGGAATTGGAGGGAAAGCGTTTCTACGCATTCGCATCATCGCGCTATGGAGAAGAAGAAGGAAAGAGTGCGATTACTGGGCTTCAGCTCTGGGCTGACAGCATGGCACTCGACATCATTCCCGAGCCGGTGTTCGTCCACGATGACGGCGATATTATCGCGCTAAGGCCCGGTGTCGACACCGATAAAATTCTTGATGAAATAGCAGCAGTGATTGCCGGGTAAAAAAATGGAGCAGAGGAGAAATCTTCTGCTCTCATACTTTCGTCCCCAATACCCTTATTCGACTTTCGACCCGAACGGCATCAAGGAAAGAAGTGCAAGCTTGAAGAACTGAAGGCCGAAGGGAATACCGACTATTGTCACGCATAGAACCAGGCCGCAGATTGCATTGGCAATGGCCATCTCAAGGCCAGTAAAGATAATCCAGATGATATTGACGATAAGTTTGAACGCTCCGCCTGTGTACTCGACTTCTTTTCCGAAAGGCCAGAGAGAAAGCTGGGCAAACTTAAAGCACTGCAATCCGAGTGGAATACCGACTATCGTCACACACCAGAGTATGCCGTATATACACCAACCCAGGGCAGTTACAAGACCACCGAATATAAGCCACAAGATATTACCGAGAAATTTCATCATACGCCCCTCACATTGTTCAGATTTCAACAAAATAACAACATGAGGGGAAGAATGCAATATATTTTTAAAAACTAAGCTATCTCGGCCAGGATGAGACTATGCCCTTTATAAGGGAGGTAAACTTCTCGGCAACAACACGGCCCGTCTCCAATACTTCTTCATGGTTCAACGGCTGATCGAGTATTCCGGCTGCCATATTCGTCATACAGCTTATGCCGAGCGTCTTGAATCCCATCTGGGAAGCGGCAATTGCCTCGGGAACCGTACTCATACCGCATGCATCAGCACCGACTATGCGCGCGAGTTTTATCTCGGCCGGTGTTTCAAAGTTCGGGCCACTCATAAACATGTAAACGCCTTCCCTGAGGAGGATACCCTTCTTCTTTGCCTCTTCTCTTGCAACAGCCTGGAGCTCCTTGCTGTAAGTTGTGGTCATATCGAAAAAGCGTGGACCGAGCTCGTCGTTGTTTGCTCCTCTACATGGACTCTCGGAACATAGCTTTATATGGTCGGTAATCATCATCAAGTCCCCAACATTCCAGCTTCTATTCACACATCCTGCTGCATTAGTGAGAATGAGTGACTTAATTCCAAGCATATACATTGTTCTTATTGGGTATACACACTCTTCCATCGAATAGCCTTCGTAGAAATGGAATCTTCCCTGCATGCACATGACGGTGCGTCCCTCGAGCTCTCCGATAATCAACCTACCCTTATGGCCCTGTACAGTAGATACCGGGAAGTGTGGAATATCTTTGTAGTCGATAATCACACTGTCCTTAACTTCGTCTCCAAGTCCCCCGAGTCCCGACCCCAGGACTATCGCGACCTCAACTTTTCTCTCGCCCAAGAGTGACTTAATGTAAGCACTGCTTTCTTTAAGATTTTCCATTGTTTTACTCATCTTTTCTCCTATTTTAGGTTCCTCAAGGCTTTGAAGAAGAGAGCCCAGAAGCGCTCACTATCAGCCGTGATACCTATCTTTGTATTCTGATTTTTATTCTCGTCCCCTGCTGTTGTCTTACCATATGTTTTCTCGTCTTTGGTTTCAACTGTAACGGGAGCGTATTTGAAGGCGAAAATATCCGGGTCGTATAGGTATGCTATGCAGCAGGGATCATGCATTGCAGGCCACGTTCCTGTCGCTTTCACAATTGACGGGATGTAATAGCCCATACTGTCGAGGAATATTTTCTTATAAACTGAATCCTTTTCTTGTCTTACCTTATCGAGAATCTCCTCGGTAAGGAGAACCTGAAGTGTTACATCAAGTCCCATCATGGTAATCGGCGCGCCCGAGCTCATTACTATTTCTGCTGCCTCAGGATCAGCGTAGACGTTGAACTCCGCGCTCTCTGTGGTGTTACCTTTCCTGTATACAGCGCCTCCCATAAGTACAATTTCTTTTAATGAAGGAGCAAAGCGCTCGTCAGCTTTAATCATCACCGCAAGGTCTGTCCATGGCCCGACGGAGACAAATGTAATTTCACCGGGGTTGTTAATAACAGTCTCGAGTGCCCAGAGAATACCATTTCCCTGCGACTCCTGCTTCTTTCTCTTCTCAAAGACAGGACCGTCGAAGCCGCTGAGGCCGTGTATTGTTCCCGCGCTCACCCTTTCGCGAAGCAGAGGTCCCTTCGAGCCTGCAAATACAGGACAGCGTAAGTCCAGTGCTTCAGCAAGATTAAGTGTATTATTAAGTGTGTTCTCACGCCCTGTATTACCGGCACATGCAATAAGCCCCTCGAGCTGGAGTTTGTCGCTGAGCCCGGCAGCCAGGGCAATTGCAACTGCATCATCGTGTCCGGTGTCGACATCAAGGATAACTCGCCTCTTTTTCTCCATCTAGATCCTCCACTTAACTATGTCATCAAAATCACGTCTTATGCGCTCCCTCTTCTCGTCGGGGTAGCCGAGTGCTAAGCAAACGGAAACCTGGTCCTCGTTCTTATTGAGGTGAAGTTTATCTAAGAGCTTTTCGTTATCGAAGCCTTCGATAGCGCAGCTCTCGATTCCCATCTCGGAAGCCGTCAGCATCATGAATGACAGCGGTAGATACCCTTGAGCCTTCGCCCATGGGTCGAGAATGCCTTCTTTTTTCATGTACTCATAGTAGCCACGATAGTCTTCTATGTACTCCTCAAGGGTCCCGGGAAACCTTATTCCGCGCATTCTTACAAATTCACCGTCAGGGTCGTAGAAAGATGCTTTCTTAACAGTAATGACAAGAGTAATAGGTGCCGTCTTCATACTCTCCTGATAGCAGCATGCATCGATTATATCTTTGCTCCTACATACGTAAATGTCAAAATGCTCCATACCGAACGATGTGGGGGCAAGTCTTCCGCTCTCGAGTATTATCTCGAGACTCTCCCTATCGATTTCTTTATCTAAATACTTCTTACATGCAAAGCGGTCCTCTACCGCTTTCAATACAACACTATCTTTCATCTTCATAAACCTTCAATGCAGTCTCAAGGGCAACAAGAATCATTCTTCTGTTACCGTCCATTCTCTCTTCATCCTTGAAGCTCTTATTTGTAACAACGTTATCTGTCATGGTGAGAATGGAGAGCGCCTTTTTATGAGTATACATGGCAGTCGAGTAGAGAGCCATCGTCTCCATATCCTGTGCAATTGCACCCATTGCGGCAAAGCTCTTCCACTCAATCTCACCCAGGGCATTATAGGACGAGAAATAATCAGAGGAGAAAACCATACCCGCATAGAACGGGAATCCCTTTTCACGTGCTGTTGAAACAGCCTTCTCGAGGAGGGAGAAATCGACACAGGGCGAGAATGTTCCCTTGAGGTTATATTGCTTAGCCCAGGCTGAGTCTGTCGAAGCTGTAAGAGGGAAAATTAGGGAGCCCACATCAATGTAGTCTTTGAGACCTGCACATGTGCCGATACGGATTATGTTATCAACATCATAGTGCGTGAAGAGCTCGTAGGAGTATATCCCCGCACTCGGGCCTCCCATTCCCGAGCTCATAACACTCACCTTCATTCCCTTATAGTACCCTGTGTAGCCGAGAACGTTTCTCACATCAGTAACAAGTCTCGGCTCGTCAAAGTAATTCTCCGCCGTGAATTTCGCCCTCAACGGGTCTCCCGGCATCAATACAGTTTTGGCAAAATCACCCTTATTTGCTCTGTTATGTGGTGTCATAAAAGCTCTCCTTACGAACTTCCCTTTTCATACGGAATTCCAACTGCCTTCGGTGCATAATCGCGACCCGAGAAGATGACAAGTGCAATAAGCGTCAAAAGGTACGGAATTATGTTAAAGACATAGCTCGGTATGACCTTCAGTGCCGGCACCATTGACGATATCGTAGAAAGGGCAAGAGACGCGCCGAATAAAAGGCTCGCTCCCGTAACGCCGAGCGGTGTCCACCTTCCGAATGCAACAGCTGCAAGTGCGATGAAGCCACGTCCGTTTGTAAATGTATTGGTGTACTGAATAGTCTGTGTAAGGACTGCACAGCCTCCCGCAAGTCCACCGAGGAATCCTGAGGATAGTACTCCTATATATCTGATGCGCCTTACGTTTATTCCGACGCTGTCTGCAGCTGCGGGGTGCTCTCCACATGCCCTGAGGTGCATTCCGAACGGTGTTTTATATAAAATAAACCATGCCACTACCATTACGACTATCGAGATATAGAGTGTTGGGTAGAAGCCGAGGGAATCCTTGATCATACCCACCTTAAAAGCTTCCGAGCGGTCCGTCCCGTAGATACGCTGACAGACAAAGACAGTAAGTCCTGTCGCAAGTAAGTTTATTCCCGTGCCACTTATTGTCTGATCAGCCTTGAGGTCAATTGATGCAATACCGTGGAGGATGGAAATAAGCATAGCGGCAACACTTGCTGCAAGAAGTGCTATTACTATCGACCCGCCCCTTGCCATACCTGAAAGCTCTAATAGCTGATGAACGATTGCTGCGGTACATGCCCCTATTGACATGAGGCCGTCGAGTCCTACGTTTGTAACACCGCTGCGCTCACATATCATACCACCGGTGGCGATAATCAGAATCGGGGAGACCAGCATCATTATAGTTGAAATCGTGTTAATCATTCTTCTTCTCCTCCCTTACTCTGATTTTCGCTCTTCTATCCTTAATTATGGAGAGTCCGCTCCTGAATGAGATGAAGATAACGATGAGGCCCTGGATTATTGAAACAACCTCCTTAGGTATTCCCGTTCCCTGCATCAATGAATAGGCCTGCTTCAATATACCGAAAAGGTATCCTGATATTAAGCACCCAAGCGCCGTCGAGTTACCGACAAGAGCAACCGCTATTCCCATGAAGCCGTAGTTGTCCTGACCCGAGAGAATCTTTGCGTACCTTATCGAGCCGAGAAGAACACACGCACCCGCAAGTCCTGCAAACGCACCCGAAATCGCCATTGCATATGATATGTTCCTCGTGTCGTTTATACCCGAGCACCTCGCTGCGTCCTTGTTGAAACCTGTTGCCCTTAAGCTGTATCCGAATGCCGTCTTCTCCATTATGAACCAATAGATGACAACCATTAAGAGCATGAAGAATATTCCTATGTTCAAACTGGATCCCGAGATAAGACCGTCTTTTAGAAGCGCTGTCTCCTTCAAGTCTGCGGTGCGGTTTGTCTTATTGACTGTACCCTCGGGTAAAAGATAGAGACAGATAAGAGGATAGAGATACATGGCTATGTAGTTGAGCATGATTGTTGCAACAACTTCACTCACCTTATATTTCGCCTTCAAAATGCCGACAATTCCTCCCCAGAGTGCACCGGCAACGAGGGATGCTATGAGGCATAAAAGCCACTGACCAGGGAATGCCGGTAGACATACCCCGACTATGTGGGCCGCAAGCATTCCTATTGTGTACTGACCCTCAGCCCCGATGTTGAAGAGCCCTACTCTATTTGCAAACGCCATCGAAAGGCCACAGAGGACAAAAGGAATCGTGAATGCAAGAGTTTCGCCGACACTACGGAAATTCCATCCGCCGTTCTTACCCGCCTTACCAATCATCGACTGGAAGACTGCCTTAAAGAGTCCTGCCGGATTTTTACCGATACATAACAGCAATATGACACCAGCGAGGAACCCCAGAAGGACTACAACAACTGACGATGCACCTTTGCTATCGAGGAACCAGTCGATAAAGCTTACTTTTTCTTTCTTTTTACTCTTCATCACTAATCCTCCCTTGCTCTCACTCCGGCCATCATGAGTCCGATTTCCGCGCCCGTCTTCTCGCCTTCGTTGAAAACGCCGACTATCTGGCCCTTGCTTATGGCAGCAATACGGTCGCAGAGGTTCATGATTTCATCAAGCTCAAATGAGACAAGAAGTATAGCCTTCCCCTTGTCCCTCTCGTCTACTAGCCTCTTTCTTATGTACTCGATAGCGCCAACATCAAGGCCTCTCGTCGGCTGGGCTACGATAAGAAGATCGGGTGAGAGCGATATCTCGCGCGCGACGATTACCTTCTGCTGGTTACCGCCTGATAGCGAGCCGCACGGGGTTTTACTTCCCTGGCCCGAGCGAATATCGAATTGCTTTATGAGGGAGTCGGAGTTTTCGTTTATGCTCTTATAGTCGAGTATATTGAATTTTTTCGTATATTTGGGTTTATAGAAATCCTTCAATACCGTGTTCTCCGCAACAGTGAACGACCCTATAAAGCCGTGTTTCTGCCTGTCCTCGGGAATATGTCCCATACCCCTTTCAATTCTTTCTCTGATGGAGAGGTGTGTTATGTCTTCGCCGTTGAGGAGGATTTTTCCTGATTCGACCTTGCTGAGTCCCGAGACAGCATATAAGAGTTCACTCTGACCATTTCCGTCAACACCTGCAATACCCACGATTTCTCCGCGCCTCACAGTGAGCGAAAGGCCCCTTACCTTCTCGATACCCACATTGTCCTTGACTGTGATGTTCTCAATATCGAGAACGACATCTCCGGGAGTGCATTTACTCTTATCTATATCGAATCTGACGGGGTGTCCGACCATCATTGTCGCTAGTTCCTGTTCGCTTGTGTCGGGGGTAATATCTATCGTCCCGATATATTTTCCGCGCCTGAGGACCGTACAGCGATCGGCAACCGCCTTGATTTCCTTTAATTTATGTGTAATGAGCACGATGGTTTTCCCCTCCTTCTTCAAGAGGTGGATTATATCCATAAGCTCATCGATTTCCTGTGGAGTAAGAACCGCAGTAGGTTCATCGAGTATGATGATGCTGCTATCGGAGTACAGAGTTTTCAATATTTCGACTCTCTGCTGCTGGCCGACTGTAATATCATCAATTTTGGCCCTGGGGTCTACATGAAGGCCATATCTGTCACTAAGTTCCTGTACCTTCTTCTCAGCATTCTTGAGTGAAAGGATACCACGCATAGTCGGTTCTTTTCCCAGTACTATGTTCTCCGTGACTGTGTAGTTATGAACAAGTTTGAAGTGCTGGTGCACCATCCCGATTCCGAGCTTTGTTGCGCCCTTCGGGTCTGTAATCTTAACTTCCTTCCCGTGAATGAATATCTTTCCGTCGTCAGCAGGATAAGCACCGAAAAGAATCGACATAAGGGTGCTTTTCCCGGCCCCGTTTTCCCCAAGGATTGCCAGAATTTCATTCTCCCTGACTTCCAAGTTTACATTGTCGTTTGCAATTATCCCCGGAAAGGTTTTGGTGATGCCAAGCATCTGTATTGCATATTCGCTCAAATTAATCACCTTATATTTAGCTTAAAGCACGCCCGTATAGAGCGTGCCCGTAAATAAAACACTACAATCAGTCGTCGATTGCGCCCAGTCCTGCAGGAGCAAGTCCTGCTTCCTTTGAAGCCTTGTATGTCTTGTTGACAACAATCTTACCCGAGAGGATATCAGCCTTAGCCTGGTCTGCTGCTGCAACTGCACTTGCCTTGAGCTCGCCGTTTGCCTTTGAATATCCGACACCGTCGTTAGCCATATTCTGTGTAACGACACCGCCCTGCCATGTTCCGTTCTTGACCTTGTTGAGTGCGTCGATAGTCGAGTTCTCGACAACCTTGAGCATTGATGTAAGAACAGCTGACTTTCCGTCTGCATAGACACCGTCTTCATACTGGTCGGAGTCAACACCGATAGCCCAGACGTTCTTTCCTGCAAGTCTTTCTTCCTTAGCCTGGTTGATGACGCCAAGTCCCGATCCGCCTGCTGCAGCGAAGATGCAGTAGACACCCTTGTCATACATGTTCTTTGCAGCTGTCTTTGCAAGAGCCGGGTTACCCCAGTCGTTTACATAGTAGTCTACGATTTCAGCATTCGGGAATACACTCTTGATACCTTCAATGTATCCGATTTCGAACTTTGTGATTGTTGCGCCTGCAATACCACCGACAAAACCGAACTTCGGGTTTGTTATTCCGTCTTCCTTAGCCTGCACTGCTGCTGCAACGCCAACTAGGTATGAGCCCTGCTCTTCTTCGTAGATGTACTGGATGAGGTTGTCTGTCTTATTGAGGTAGTCAACGTCGACGATGATCATCTTCTGATCAGGATAGAGGGATGCTGCTTCCTGTGTAGCATCAGCCCATGTGAATCCTGTTGTGATGATGAGGTCCCAGTCCTCTTCTGCAGCGTTCTTGAGGTTAGGAAG
The DNA here is from genome assembly GCA_963648635.1 of Ruminococcus intestinalis. Classification (GTDB taxonomy): domain Bacteria; phylum Spirochaetota; class Spirochaetia; order Sphaerochaetales; family Sphaerochaetaceae; genus Ornithospirochaeta. Next base: position 13,687 of record CAVJEL010000018.1, on the reverse strand, counting down.
GTAGTCGTCAGCTGTCTGAGCTGTAACGTTCTCGTATAATGTGCCTTTTCCTGCACCATTGTCGCCGTAGAACTCGAGCATACCTCTCCATGCAGCTGCGTTGAATGACTTATCGTCAATACCTGTTGCATCGGTGAGTAGTATAGCCCTGATCTGGCCGTCATCTGTCTTTGCTGCTTCCTGGCTTCCACCTGCGAATACCATCAGACAACACAATACCATTAAAAGAATTGCGATTGCTTTTTTCATTTGTTTCTCCTTTTTTAGTTCGTTATCGAACTACAAAATCAATTCTAATACAGTTTTTCCAAGTGCAATAGGAAAAAGAGCTGCCCACTTCATTATTTTTTTAATCATGGATGAAATTGTCCACTTAGGCTTCTTTTGTCTCCTCTTCAAAAGCGTCAATTAATTCTCCCCCTGAAATATTCGGGGGGAGAAAGATAGTCAATTGTTCACTAATCAGAGAACTGTGATTCTGCCCTGAGGAGCTGAATACTCTTCACCGATTGTTCCACCCAGACCCTGAGTGATGTAAGTGATGATTACCTGGTTGTCGAGCATGATGCTCTCGAGGAGGAAGTGGTTGTTAGCAAACATTGTGTAGCCGTCACCCATATCCTGGAGCATGTAGTTGTGGGATGCAAGTGTATATGTCTTCTCTGGATCGAGCGCAACCCACTCGCCGTTCTCGAGAACAAATACGTCCTTTACTCTTCTCTCGCCCTCGACACCTGCAAAGAGGCCGTCAGCATCTTTCTTGACGCCTGAAGGAATTGATGTGTCGATTGTATACTTGAGGCCAGATACCTGTAAGAAGCCACCGCTCTCGCCGACTGCATTTCCGCCTTCAGCTGCAACAGCCTTTGTATTCATGCTTCCGAGTTCGAGAGCATCGAGAATCTGCTGTCCTGTTGCTTCACACATACAGAGCATGTTGCCGTAAGGATGTACGCTGATCATGTTAGCTGTCGAGATATCACCCTGGTGGATAGCTGCGCGGATACCGCCGCCGTTGACGAATGCGATGTCAGCACCGGAGACATATCTATAAGCATCAGCACAGAGGTCACCGATAGCTGTTTCTCTGTTTCTGACCATTCTTGCGCCTGTCTCGTCTGCAATTGCGAGTTCAACGTCAGAGTGAGCGACAACTGCATTGAGTGCATCTTCATACTCAGCCTTGATTGACTCGATATATGCTGTGAACTCAGGATCCTTCTCATATTCGTTGATAAGCTCTGTCTTGAAAGTTCCGTCCTTGCTGATTGTCAACTTTCCGATATTAGCAAGCTTTGTTCCTGTCTGTGTAAGGATAACGTCCTCGCCGTTCTTGTTCTTGACATACTCGCATTCCATGACTGTGTGTGAGTGAGCGTCGATGACAACATTTACACCAGTTGTATTTGCAATAAGGTCGATGGACCTGTTTGGAGCACTGTCCTCTTCAACACCGAGGTGTGTAACGAGGATAATGTAATCTACGTAATTGTCCCTGAGGTAATCAATCTCGTTCTGGACATCAGCGTAAAGTTCTTCACCGGAAGCAAAGTCATAAACAAACTCGCCGTCTTCCATGAAGTATCTGGGAGTTGACTTTGTGAGAGTTTCAGGAGTTGAAACACCGATGATACCAATCCTAATGTAACCGAAAGTACCGATTACTGACGGATAAGTGCCCCCAAGGAGGTTTTCACCGCTTCCTGTATATGTGATTGTTTCGTTGAGGTAGTATGCATTCGACTTCTCGATAAGTTCTGCAAGTCTATCCATACCGTAATCGAATTCATGGTTGCCGAGTACACAGATGTCATATCCAACAGCGTTCATGATATCAACAAGGTATTCGCCTCTGCTGACTGTTCCGATAACGTCGCCCTGGATAGCATCACCTGCATCAATAAGAGAAACGTCATACCCTTCTTCAATCATTGCATTCTTATATGCATAAAGTCCGGCATATCCGATGTTCTCATCGATTCCACAATGGACATCGTTTGTATATAGGATGACAATATCCTTCTGCTCATCGAGTGCTTCCCTTGCACCTTCAGCAAATACCATTGTGAGGCTGAAAACCATTACGAGCGCAACAATGGCAAATCTCTTAAATCTGTTCATTCTTTCTCCTTCCCCTGTACACAGAAAAGCGTAATCAAGGAACAGTAAAGATTATAGTATGAGAAATGCCGATAGCGCAAAGAAAATTGAAAGTAAAATTCTAGCGAATCCTGTTAGCCGGGTGAACACACTTCAGCGGCATGCCGAACCAGGTACCTATTTCAGTTGCCGTATCGCCCCAGGGCTTATCCCAATACATGCAGGTACTGCACCTTTTCTTCGTACTGTCGGATGCCACACTTCTCTGAAAATGAGAGCAACAATAGCCGCAAGTTACCATAAGGTATCCATCATCTGAATAACATGCCCCGCCGGAGACATTATCGAGTTCGTCGTCCTCTATCGCCCCGCTTCTATTGAGTGCCGAAAAGTATTCTATAGCCTTCTCCTCTGTTATTTCCATTCCGTTGTCTTTGAGGAGTGTTCTCAATGCACCCGGGCTTTCTGCTTTCCTGAGCTTATTTTGAAGGTTTATATCCATACTTCCCCTCTCCTTATATTCATATAAACGTACAAACAAAGTTTTTGTTATCTTTTTGGCTATGTAAAGAAAAAAATAACAACACTATTCGATAAATAAAGGTGATAATGATTTCAACAGAAGGAAAAAACTATGAGGTTAACTGAAAGACAACAAGGTATTCTCGATGGAAAAGAAGGAGAAGTAAAGGCGAAGGTTATGAAGACCCTCGTGATGTATGGAGAGACATTCGGGGCGGAGGAGATGAAAGATATTACAGGCCAGTACGGTCACCTCGTGACATCTTTCGGGCTCTCGGTCATGAAACCGGTGTATGAGCTTATGGACACTCTCATAGAGGGAGGTGCAATCTCTAAAGAGAAGTTCACGGTAGACCCAATGCCTCTTGAGAAGTGCGTTCCGCGTAATTTTATACAGGATGTATTTTTCAAGGTGATGTACTCGAAGCAGAAGGAGTATGACGAGCAGTTGAAGAAACTGGGGCTTCTTTCTCCTTCCGCCTATACATGTACATGCTACATGGATGAAGTCGGCAACATCCCCAAAGAAGGCGATATCCTCTCCTGGGCTGAAAGTTCTGCCGTCGTATATGCAAACAGCGTCCTCGGCGCAAGGTGCAACCGTAACAGCGGTATCCTCGATCTCTTCGGCTCGATTACAGGATGTGTCCCATACTTCGGTCTTCTGACCGACGAAGGAAGAAAGGCAACGTGGCTGATTGAAGTAAAGACCACGAAAAAGCCTGAGGCTCAGCTCTTGGGGTCTGCAATCGGTATGAAGGTTATGGAAGAGGTGCCGTATGTAGTAGGACTCGACAAATACTTCTCATCCCTCGACGACGAGGCAAAGGCCTACCTCAAGGACTTCGGTGCTGCCACTGCTTCAAACGGGGCCGTGGGTCTCTACCATATAGAGAATCTAACACCTGAGGCTGTAAGGATGAATAGAGGTCTCCTCTCCGAAGGTTATAAGACATACGTAATAGATGACGCGGAGCTCGAAAGGGTTGAAAAATCATATCCAGTTATCTGGAAGGATAAGAATGCAAAGCCGAAACTTGCATTCATAGGGTGCCCGCACCTCTCGAGGGAACAACTTCATTCGTGGAGTAGGAGAATCGACGATGAGCTCAAGAAGAACAAACTCGATAAAGTTTATATCCCGACAGTCATGACAGCAGCACCTGCAGTAATGGAGGCGTTCAAAGAAACCGAGGACGGAAAGAGGCTCGAAAGAGAAGGCGTTATCCTATCACATATCTGCCCTCTTATGTACATGAATAACCCCAAGTGCGGTACGATGCCGGTAATAACGTGCTCTAATAAACTCAGAACATACACTTCGTCACGGTTCTATAAAGAGGACGAACTCTTATCGATAATCACGGGAGGCAGAAGATGAAAAAGGTATTCAAAGGAAGAGTAGTCGTAAAGGGCGAAGTCGAGGCTGTGGCACTCGTATCGAAAGGCGGCTTCAACACACTCGCATCCTATCAGCATTCATTGATGTTCGGAGATAAGAAAGGTAAGTGCTCGGATCAGAACAATCCCGACTTATATAATAAACCCATGGCTGGAAGCGCACTATGCCTGCCGCAGACTATCGGCTCAACTACGGGAGGCCTTGTCCTCTTCTGCGCATCAAGCATGAAACGTCAGCCGAAGTGCCTATTATTCAGTAAGCCGATTGATTCCCTTGCTGCAGCGGGAGCAATACTCTCCGATGTATGGACTGACGAGAAGATGCCGACAATCGATATGCTAGGAGATGAGTTTCTCTCATTCGTAGAGACGGGGGACAGGATAAAAGTCCACAGCGACGGCACGGTCGAAGTTGAAAGATAAGAAGAAGAGGGAGCCCGGCTCCCTCTTTCTTTATATCTCCATCGCCACTTCGTATGCTCTCCAGATTACCGACCTCAGGTTTCCAACCTTGAGGCAGTCCCCGACAAGGTGAACACCCTTCTCTGTCGTCAACGGAGATGGGATATATCCCGCTGAAGATATTACACTGTCGCAGTCGATAACGATTTCGCTTCCGTCCTTCTTGCGGCACACTATCGAGCCGTCTTTGACTTCCATGAGCTTTGTCTCCAGATAGACAGGCACACTATGGAGGGCAAACCATTCCCTGAGGTATGAGCTATTTGCAAGGCACACGCCCTTCTGCTTAATTAGGTCATCGAGCATCTCGACGATTATCGGCTTCTTGCCATTGAGGGCTAGCTCATATGCTATTTCACACCCCGTGAGTCCTCCGCCGATTACCGCAACTCTTTCTCCCACCGGAGTCCCCGATAAGAACTCACACGCCTCCACAGTCTTTTCGAATCCCGGCACATTTTTCAACACGCGCGGCTTACTTCCTGTCGCAATGATGTACTCATCGGCCTTTATGGATTGAATATCCTTTACTTCAGTTGATAGATGTACCTCTATTGAGTTTTTCTCTATCTCCCTTATATACCACTTAAGGAGGTCTCTGAGTTTTCCTTTATAAGACTCTGCAGAGGCTTGAACGAATGTACCTCCAAGGTGGTCATTCTTTTCATATATAACAGGATTGTGACCGCGCTTCTTTAAGACAAGCGCACTCTCCATTCCTCCGATTCCGCCTCCGATTATTGCAACGGTTTTACTTCTCTTCGTCTTTATGATTCTGTGCTTCTTCCATTGCATTGTCTCGGCATTTACCGCACAGCGCGCAAGGTGAAGTGAGTCGCTTAAATCCTGGTCATTCGGAACACCCTTGTAGTGGCACATGTTAAAGCATCCGTTGTGACAGAGAATACACGGCCTTATATCCTCCTCCCGTCCCTCCATGAGTTTTGTAACCCATTCCTGGTCACTCAAGAATGATCTGGCAAAGCCAGCGCCGTCAAGGCGACCATTCCTAATGGACTCAGCTGCAACTACAGGATCCAATCTACCCGCTGCGATTACAGGAATATTCACAAAGTTCTTGATGTGCTCAACATCCTTGAGGTTACAGTTCTCGGGCATATAGATTGGAGGATGAGCCCAATACCATGCGTCGTATGTACCGTTATCACAATTGAGTGCATCGTAACCCGCCTCTTCAAGGTATTTTGCAGCCTTTTCGCTTTCCTCCATATCGCGTCCGACCTCTATGTACTCCTCCCCCGGAAGTGCACCCTCTCTGAAGCCTTTTGTCTTACTCACTACACTGTACCTCAGGGAGACGGGGAAATCATCACCGCACGCTTTCTTTATGGCTTTGACAATCTCCACGGCAAAACGATATCTATTTTCAAAGCTTCCGCCGTACTCATCCGTCCTCTTATTCACATAGCCGAGGGTGAATTGATCAAGTAGGTACCCTTCGTGGACGGCATGTACTTCGACACCGTCAACCCCCGCCTCTTTGAGTAGTCTTGAGCTCTCGGCGAAGGAGTAGATCATGTACTCGATTTCCTTCTTCGTCATCTCCCTCGACGGCACCTTATCAGACCAGCGGTTGGGAGAAGGAGAAGCACTAGCTGTGATTTTATCGAGATTCATGAATGGCTTACTCAATACATTCAAAACCGGATTTGTATAAAGCTTCTCCATCATCTCAGATATAGTGAAAGAGCGCCCGAATCCTGCCGTAAGCTGGACAAAGAGTTTTGCGCCTGTCTTATGAAACTCCGGCATCCACTTTGCAAGTTTTTTATACATACCCTTGTTCTTATGAAGCCACTGCCCGAACATCGGGTTATATACAGGCTGACATCCGGGAAGTACAAGGCCACAATTGTTCTCAGCAACACGCATGATGAATTCGGCACCGTCCTTATCGAAATGGTTCTTCTCCATCCATCCGAAGAGGTCGGTTCCTCCCATACTTGTCAAAACTATTCTGTTCTTTATCTCACACGACCCTATTTTCCAGGGTGTAAACAATGCATCAAGCCTATTATCCATAGCTACTCCTTTCTAACAGAATCAGTGTAAACCAACTATCGGGAGGCGTGTGTAAAAAATGATTAAATCGTGATGACAACAAAAGGAGACAAAAGCAGAAGTGCAACTAGCCTACAGAATTGTTAACAACTTTCTTTATTCCAATAAGTTATTCTTTTCTTTACTAGCCTGGGACTAAACTATATTCTTTTCTTCAGCCCAATAGGTCCATCCGCACCTGTTGCATGCGATAAGATACTTTGTGTCATTTATCTGCTTCACAATGTAAAACGTTCGGCATGCACAACGTGGGTTGGTGCAGTATTGGGACGGCTTATAATCAGCGGAAGCACCGAAAGAGTGGCCCTCGTTTTTCAGACTGACAACCTTTCCGGGATATAGCCGGGGTTTAGTGGTGGCAGGTTCGGATGAGGTTTGCTCTGAGCATCCTCCTGCGACAGAGTCGAGTTCGTCATCGTCCATTTCGCCGTTCTTCGGGTTTAGTTTAGCATAGTAGGCCGAGGCCTCATCTGGGGTGATATCGATATGGTTGTTCTTTAGAAGAACCGTAAGCTCTTCGACGCTCTTTGCTTTCTTAGCCTCAGATAAAAGGTTCATAATTCCACTCCTATATTGTTATATACGCCCGAGAAGAGATTCTGTTAGATAACTATGGGGTGCTCTTTAGTTGTAGCACCCCGCTTATGTTATTTCTCGCTCTCGAGAAGAGCCAGTATGAACGGCCCAACTCCCTTGAAGTCGTCAGTTGCTATCTTTTCCTGGATATAGTACTTGAATGAACCGTCACGGTACGGGTTACCGCCGAGTCCTGCAACAGAGCATATTCCACCCAGATGATATTCGTCCCCTGCCTTTGTAAGGTACTTCTTCTCAATTCCTTCGATTGCCTTCCTGCCGTATTCAGTGTATACAGGAGCAAGATAACCTTTCCTTACACCCTTATAGAAAGCATATGCAAACATGCTTGTTGCACTTGTTTCAAGGTAGTTACCTTCCCTCTCGGGTAAATCCGGTACTTGATACCACATTCCGCTTCTGTCCTGGAAAGGAAGGATGGATGATGAGAGTGCCTTTACGATGTTAATAAGGTCTCCCCTTCTCTCATTGTCCTCCTCGACGAAGTCAAGAACATCGATTACCGCCATGAGGTACCAGCCGATGGAACGTGACCAGAAGTGAGGGCTGCAGCCTGTCACTTCATTGCTCCAGCGCTGACCACGTGACTCGTCAAATGCATGATACAAGAGTCCTGTCTTCTCATCCTTGAGAACGGAGTATGTTGTAAGAAGCTGGCTAATTACATCCTCGACTTCTTCCTTTATGTTGTAGCGTGTGCCGTATTCAGCATTGAACGGGCCTTCCATATAGAGGCCGTCAAGCCAGATCTGCCATGGGTAGATTTCCTTATGCCAATAGACGCCGTTATGACACCTCGGCTGAGTTACAAGCTGCTCGCGGAGTATATCCTGTGCCTTCTTAAATCTTTCTTCCTTTGTCTTGTCGTAAAGAATGAAGAGTGCGCGTCCGGCATTAATCTGGTCAAGGTTGTATTCGCCCTTTCTATAGGTCTTAATTGTGCCGTCTTCTTCAATCATCGGGTCGTAAAGGGAATAAACCCAGTCGACTATCGAATCAATTCCATATTCCTCAGCAACAAGAAGGGATGCAAAAAGCACAAGGCCGTGCTCATAGTGCCATTTCATCATCCCACTGTGATATCTTTTCTCTACACTTCTGACTATTTCTTCTGATAGATGTGTCATCCTTTTTTCCTCCAGTGTACGGAATAAGTATCACAAGGGGCGCTCACATTTTGCTTACGCTCCTTTGCATTATTCAGACTATCGGGTGCGGATGTTTCCTGGCGGGAATCCCTTGACCTTCCTGAAGACTCGGCAGAAATATGCCTGGTCCTGGAAACCTGTAAGGGAGGCTATCTCGCTTATTGAGCTTCCTGTCTCCAATAACAGGCGAGAGGCTATCTGAATGCGGTACCTGTTGAGGTAGTCCCACGGGCTTATTCCGATTTCCTTTCTGAATATTCTGGTGAGGTAATCCTCGCTTATATTCACCGAACCCGCTATCTGCCAGCGTGATATCGAATAGGTTGCATTGTCGTTGAGGTAGCATATAGCCCTCTTGACGAGAATTGATGTAAGGGGTGGCAGTAACTCCTCACCTCCAAAGACTGCAACTATCCTATTGATGAAGCCTTCGGCCTCGGTAATTGATGTGTTACAAATAAGCACATTCGGAGTTGAACTCAATGCATCTATGTCGTCAGCGTCAAAACGGTCCTTTACAATCAAAATAGGCGTTTTTGTGAAGTTCCTGTCCTTTCTGACGGCCTCTATCTTCTCCATATCGACAGAGTAGAAGACAAAGAGAGGCGATGGATAGCGCGATGTAATCTCGTCGAGAGAACTTACCTCTTTCACAGGTGCGAACTCTGAGAGAATCGAAAGACTTTCCATGAACGGGCCGAAGGAGTAGATACATCCCTTGCCGTCTGTCGGGATTGTCCCCTCGACTGCGGCAACAACGGAAAGGTGCTCCTCGTCAAGTCCAAAGCATATGAAAGGCATTCTCCGCGCTTCCTTGTGATTGCGTAAAAGGTTCATCGCTATTCCACTTTGCCTGCTTCTTACCGACGCATCCCAGGCGAGGGAAGAATATGATGAGAGGCTATTTATCTGACCAACTACATCTTCAAAGCTTATGGTGCTTACTTCTCCCTCAATTGGAAGCTCCCCGCTCTTTCCATCCTCAGTGATGAAAAGAACACCGCCTTCCCCGCTCTCCACATCTCCTTCTCCGGAAAGGGAAGGATAGGAAAGGTAAACATCGAGGGAATTCTTCGTGAAGTTGAACGATGCTCGCTGCAAAAAGAGAAGTTTCTCGACATATTGCATTGTTGGAGATATCTCCAAAGGATGAGAGAGACTCGGACTCTGGAAACGGAGTAATACCTTTCTCGGCTCAAGTGTAACCGTCAGCGTCATGTCGGCGCCGTAGTATGTGACAAGGCAGGAGGCAATCTCATCGAGGGTGCTCTTATCGAAAACGACAGACGGAAGGCGTGATGGGGCCGATACTTTAATCCCCTTATCGCCCATTACGCTCAAAATCTTTGATAGCGGGAGGTATGTCGTCTCGAGTGCAACACCGTCGCGCTCGACTGCACTCAGCTCCAAAAGGTGCTCAGCCTTCACGATTTTTGACAACAATTCGTCGCTGTCGTGGCTCTTCTTCTCGCTGAGGACCTTCTTTATTTTTTCAAGTGGCTCCTTTAATTCTTCCTTTATGTGGGAATAGAACTCGTTCGATTCTTTTTCGGCTTCCTCAGCTTTGAGACTCTTTTCGCAGGCAAGAGTATAGAGATCTATGGCCTGAAGAGAGGACGAAAGGTCGATTCTGATGTTCTCAATCATGCTCGCAGGGCAGTCACGGTTCTTAAGTATGACATAGCCGTCGACATTGTTTTCATAGTACAAGGGCTCGACTACAAAGAGGCCACGCTGTATTTCATAGCTTATCTCTTCGGGGAAAAGAAGTTCGTCGGAAAATTCAACACCGCGCGTAAAGAGCCTGTCCTTTGAAAAACCACATTCAAGCCTAGACTTTCCATCCTCTGTGTATTTGAAGAGGAAAGCCTTATCAATTCCCATTGCCGGACAATATGTCTTCAAAGCCTCTCCGAGCTCGGAGAAGGAATGTGTTTGTAATAGCGCATTGGTAAAAAGGTTATGGGCGTTATTTATCTCCCTATTACGGTAGCTCTTTGTTGCACTGACCTTGACCGAGGTCTCCATCATGATTTCGTGGAGTAGATCCAATTCGTCGACTTCGAGTTCGCGCTCTGGAAAGAGCTTACGGCAGAGCTTTAGTGCCGAGAAGAAGAACTTCATCGTGCCGCCATGATTCATATAGCGCCAGCAGAGCTCTTCGTACTTACGCCTGTTGGTTTTATTGACCTTCTCACCACCGGGGAATACAGATCTTGCGATATTCAAAAATACCGACGAGTTCTCCCCGCGACTGAGCCTCATATTCACCCACTTTTCGTAGTCGGAAAAGCTTTTTATATCATCAGCCATGCTCTCATTGCCGAATGACTCCATACAGCCGCACGAGCGGCGGTATATGCCGACAGTCGGGAGAGAGATGGATGGGTATAAGTCATTGCTCTTCGTCTCCATATCTCTCACTGTCCTGAAGCTCTGTTCAACCATCTCCCTTACTGGGAGGCGGACAGTCGTAAGCTCTGTTGTGGATAGAAATGCCTCGGGGGAGTCGTTGAACCCCGCAAGTGCAACATCGTCAGGGATGAAGTAGCCGTGCTCCTCTAGATATCGGCTTGCAAGAAAAGCCATGAGGTCGGAGGATGCGATGAGTGCATCAAAATCCCTTTTCGGGAGCTTATGGTTCTTCTCGACAATCTCCCTTATAGCCTCCTCTCCATCGCCCCAGGCGTAGAATGAGGAAACGAGAGTTTCATCATAGGGAATGTTGTTGTCCCTCAGGCAGTCACGGTAGGCCTCGAACCTCGAATATGCTGAGTCATGATTCTTCGGGCCCGACAAAAATGCTATACGGCGGTAGTTGTGCTCCTTGATGAAGTGCTCCACCATCTTGTATACGCCACTATATGCATCGTAGCTGATAGAAGGGACACCATCGACATTTATGCCGAGAGAGACGACGGGGATTTTTTTGCTCAGTTCTTTGGTCCATTCCCCCACTTCGCTCCACGTCACTTCGTCGGCGAGGGTACTTCCCCAGACTACGGCGCCGTCGAGATTGAGAGAATTAGCATACTTGAAGATTGAATTTCTAAGATGTTCATCAGCCTTCTTATAGTTCAGTCTCCCTCCCGGGAAAACGAATACGGTATGATCTGTGTAGAGACGGGACTCTTCATTTATGGCCTCCCATAGTCTGAGCCCTGTTCCCTGATGCAGATTTGCGCCAAGATATCCTGTCCTTTTAGCCATGCGTCTCTTCCCCTATCAGGTTAAATTGTAACCGTTAAAAGCACACTTTGACAAAAGGAATTGACTCAGAAAGTTCAAAAACTTTAGCTATTTATAGCTATTTGGGCCAAATTATCTGAATTTAACAAAAATCAATCGTTAATGTATTTCATCCGACAATATTCTATTCTTAGAAAATCCGCTCATTAGGAGGCCGATTATTATGAAAGAATTCATGGATAAAGATTTCCTTCTGGAAACCGAAACAGCAAAGACACTCTTCCACAAATATGCAGAAGATGCTCCTATTTTCGACTACCACTGTCACCTTATACCACAGCAGATTGCAGAGAATGCACGCTTTACAACAATTACCGATGCATGGCTCGGCGGTGACCACTACAAGTGGAGACAGATGAGGACATGCGGTTTTGATGAAAATCTCATCACAGGCAGCGCTGATCCGTACGATAAGTTCCTCGCATGGGCTGAGACAATGGAAAACCTCATCGGGAACCCTCTCTATCACTGGACACACCTTGAGCTCCAGCGCTACTTCGGCATTAAGGATATCCTTAACAGAAAGAACGCTGAGAAAATCTACAAAGAGACCAACGAGAAACTCGCTTGTGACCCAGACCTCTCGGTATGGGGAATCATGAAGAAGTTCAATGTCTATGCAGTCGGCACAACAGACGACCCGGCTGACACTCTCGAGTGGCACATAAAGATTAAGAAGGACGGAAAGTGCCCGGCTAAGGTTATTCCTTCATACAGACCTGACAAGGCCCTCAATATCGACAAGAAAGACTTTGCCGATTATATCAAGAAGCTTGGTAAGGCTGCTGAAATGGAAATCAAGAGCGTCGATGATGTTATCTCCGCTCTCGAGAAGAGACTCGACTTCTTTGTCTCTCTCGGCTGTAAGGCATCCGACCATGCACTCATGACATGCCCGCACACATTCTGGAGCAAGGACAAGGTCAACGGCGTATTTACTTCCGCACTTAGCGGCAAGGAAGTGGGCAAAGAAGAAGCAGATGCTTACCGCACATATGTTCTTACAGCGCTCGCTAAGCTCTACAACAAGAAGAACATCGCAATGCAATTGCACTTTGCCTCAATCAGAGACAACAACAAGATTATGTTCAATAAGCTGGGTCCCGACACAGGATACGATGCATCCTACGACGAAACACTCGCTTACGGCGTAAGTGCATTCTTGGGCAACCTCTCCGAAACAGATGAAGTTCCAAAGACAATCCTCTACACCCTCAACCCGAAGGACTACTATCCACTCGGAACACTCATGGGATGCTACCAGGGTGGCGGAAGAAAGGGAAAGATTCAGCTCGGTTCGGGATGGTGGTTCTGTGATCATAAGGATGGCATGGAGGAGCAGATGAAAGTACTTGCAAACCTCGGCTCACTCCCGGCCTTCATCGGAATGCTCACAGACTCACGTTCGTTCCTCTCCTACTCGAGACACGAATACTTCAGGCGTATAATGTGTAACCTTATCGGAACATGGGTCGAAAACGGTGAGGTACCATATGATGAAGAGAACCTCGGACGCATAGTAAGAGCAATCTCCTTCGATAACGCAAAGAACTACTTCGAAGGCTAATCATATTTATAATATATACGGACTTACGGCCTGCCTCTCGGTGGGCCGTATTTCATTCCTCTTTGATATAATTAAATTTCCATCTGCTTTTATTACATATAATGAAGAGTTTTCAGAAAAAACAAATGTAAACCTAAATTTTTTGAAAATAAGTTGAGAAAAATATTTGTTGACAGCTCATTATGCTGATAATATGCTTAAATCGTATACGGATTCTCACTATTGAGACTCATATCCTCAATGTGATTGAAAAAAAAGGAGAAAGGTATGGAAAAATTATTCAAACTAAAGGAGCACAAGACTGACGTCAAGACTGAAATCATGGCCGGTATTACAACGTTCATGACAATGGTTTACATTCTTGCAGTCAACCCTGGTATCCTCTCGGCATGCGGCATGGAATTCTCGAAGGTATTCTCAGCTACAGCTATCTCATCAGCTATTGCTTGTTTAGTAATGAGCTTAGTTGCAAATCTGCCGTTCGCACTCTCAGCAGGAATGGGAATCAACGCATTCTTCGCTTACACAGTATGTCTCGGCATGGGCTACAGCTGGCAGT
>CAVJEL010000017.1:0-26786 GCA_963648635.1 Ruminococcus intestinalis | reverse complement strand
TAAGAAGAGACATCTTCATCTATTACACACTCAAGCGTTTTCCAGTCCCTTTTCGTGCCGTCAAAGTCATCGTTTACGTGCACACTGGGGTTCGGAATCTGTATTGTCCCTTCATATATCTTTCCGCCGCGTGTGTGGATGCGGACATTCTCACCCTCGACCCCACTTGGGTGCAATCCTCCGAGCTTATCCATTCTGAGGCGTCCGTTGGCCTTTATCTCGCTCACGATGGCGCCGATAGTGTCCATGTGGGCCATAATGCATAGGGCGTCTTTGTCATCTTCTCCTCCAAGGTCGACAACAACACCGCCTTTATTTGTAACGCGGACACCGAAACCAAGAGCTTCAAACTCTCTCTTTACGCAATCCTTCACTTCTTCTGTGTAGCCTGTCGGGCTGTCTATGGCAAGGAGTGAAAGAGTCTTTTCAATTGCAAAATCTGTATATTTGTTATCCATAGGTACATTATAAAAACAAATCTCCACCGGTTAAAGTGGAGACTAGATAACTCATATCGAAGTTTAGAACAGAGTGACAAGGACAGAGAAGGCAACCTTACCTTGCTTGAATGATGAAAGGTTCTTCAAATCTTCGCCCTTTGCATAATCTACGATTGTGCTAAGCGGTATTGTATAGTCAAGTCCCACTCCGATGCGACCGATGTCGACAAGTACCGAAGCACGTGTAAGAAGCTGTGAGTTCTTGAGAACATCCAAGAATTCCTCTGCCTTTCTACCGTCTATGACAACACCATCATCGCCGAATTCAACAGGAAGAGCATAGCCGAGCCCGAATGCAAGCTCGAGAACCTTGAAGTCAACGTGTAGGTTTGCAGTAACAAGCGGATTCAGAACGACGTGATCATTGTTCTTTCCAAAAAGAACATTGGCTGCAATACCGAGAAGTCCGAAGTTGAGTCTTGTGTCGACTCCGAAGTCGTAGTTCGAAAACTCCTTGTATGTTTCGATATTTGTAAAATCACCACCGAATCTAGTAGTGCCTCCGATTTGGAATGTAGAAGCAAAAACCGTAGTGCAGGCAAGAGCCAGAACAACTAAAAAGACAATAACTTTCTTCATATAATCCTCACTTAACCGGATTTCTCCGATTCTTTGAATTTTAAACATTATAACTCACACAAAGTTACATTTACATATATTTTTTTGTTTTTTTACCGCGAATGTCTGTCCTTGAGAACATCCACAACCTCCGAGAGTGTAGTATCCTTCTGAGCTAGGAGGACAAGGAAATGATACATCAAATCTGCTGCCTCCCCGAGGAAGAGCTCCTTGTTGTCGTCCTTACTTGCAATAACAAGTTCAACTGCCTCTTCGCCTGTTTTCTGGGCAATTCTGTTCAATCCCCTTGAGAAGAGATGATTTGTATAGCTTCCTTCCACGGGATTGAGCCTGCGGTCCTGTATTACTGATTCAAGATAGAAGAGAAATTCGGGAGAAGAGAAATCATCGGGTCTGTTGTCTTCGCCAAAGCATGTATCACTCCCGGTGTGGCATACCGGCCCCGACGGCATTGCTTTTACAAGAAGGGTATCGCCATCACAGTCGATGAGAATCTCCCTTACCTTTATGTAGTTGCCACTGTTCTCCCCCATCACCCTGATGCGACCTTTGCTGCGGGAATAAAATGTGACAAGCCCCCTCTCAACTGTTAATGAATAAGCCTCCTCGTTCATGAAGCCTACTGTAAGGACATTACGTGTCACGGCATCCTGAACTACGGCAGGAACCAGACCGTCCTTATACTTTGAAAAGTCTATAGTCATATAATCCCTCAATTGGTGCTTTTTCTTTTTAGTATCGATTGCAGGATATTTCTTGTCAACCGAGAAAAAGTCCTTATGAGGGATTTTTATGTAATAAAATCTTTGGAATTAAAGAAGTTACTTTACTTCTTTATATTTAACAGTCTTGCTGATTCTCCTTGAGAGCGAGAATATTCTGATTCCCCACACAAAGAGAGACACACCTGCAATAATCAATATGATTCCGAAGATATTCATGACAGTCTGTCCAATGAAGAACGGGAATGCAAAGAGAAGAATTGCGGTAAGTATAAAGATAAGGGAATTCGACCTGAAAGCATCAGAGAGCACAGGATACGGCTTTAAGCGATGGCTCTCGATGAGGTTTGCAACCCCCGTGTACATAAAGCCTGCAGCAACGGCATATACAACACCCTTCATTGTGGCCTCTCCACCATCCTTAAGAGATAGGAGTGTCAGAACAAATGCTATAATACCAATGGCCAGTGATCCGATACCATCCCATAATAGCGTTGTCCTGATGCGCTTCTGTATACCAAGGTCTATCTGTGCCCCGTCAACAACAACGGTCAGGGCATTCTTCTTGAAGCGTATAGCATCAACTATTCTCTTTAAACCACGCAGTGCAAGAATCAAAGAGAAGACAATACATGCGATATTAAGAACCGTTGCGGGTTCCATAATAGTGAAAATACCAAAAAGCAGGGCAATAAGACCTGCGCACCAAAACAAAATTGCGCTTTTCATTTTTTTCCTCCCCCTTAATATGACACTAAAAAGAGAAATCGTGTAGTGCAAAAGTCGATGAATATGTTAGACTTTGCTCGTGAAGTACTTACTTTTTGATGCTGATGAAACACTTTGGAACTTCAAAGCCACAGAAGAGATAGCACTGAGAAAACTCTTTCCCCGCTATAACATGACGTATGATGAGAAGACTGTGGACGATTACGAAATAGGAAACAGGCTCTGCTGGAAGGAGTATGAGGAAGGAACTCTCACTCTTGATGAACTTGAGACGAAAAGATGGGACCTCTTCTTCAAGAGGCGGGACGTCGACTATTCTCCCCTCGAGGCCTCGCTTCTTTTCAAGGACCTTCTTGCTCATAACGGCATTCTTCTCGAAGGTGCAGATGTTTTCCTCGAAAGCATCAAGGAGGTGCCGAAGTCGCTTGTTACAAACGGAATTGCTATGATTCAGCGCGAGAGACTCAAGGACACCGGAATAGAAAAGTACTTCGAGAATATCTTCATCAGCAGTGAAATCGGCTACCATAAGCCAGAAAAGGAGCTCTTCGACTATATTTTTAAAAAACTCGGAAAGAAAAAAGACGAATGCATCATGATTGGCGACAGCGAGCGCAGTGACATCATGGGAGCCGTCAATGCCGGGATGGAGAGCATATACATCTCATTCAAGGGAGAAAAATCAAGCCTCGCAACATACTCCGTATCATCATACAGGGAACTGGAGGATTTGATTTGGAGTATATAAATCTCCCTGCCTGAAGCCATTTTTAATCATATAGTCGTCCAGGGTCCGCAGGAAAAGAGACTTATCCATGAAATGCCTCGGCTCGATAAGGCGGTGAGAGGGGGTATCGCAAACAAGACGCTCCACTATAATATCTTTTCTCAAGAGCCTCAGAACATATGCCGAGTCCTCCATATGGCGCTCTGTCGAGGATGAGACAACCTCCCCGAGATAAAATCCATCTGCCATCTTTGTGCCACCTGCGATGTGAAGATTGTGTATCTTAACAGCATCTGAGGAATCATTAACGTAGGAGGCTGTCTTTCTGTAGTCTTCCCTCGCCTCCCCGGGAAGCCCAAGTATTATGTGGGTGGAAACCTTAATACCGTACTTTTTTAATCTCCTTGCGCCTTCAAGGTAACAGAGGCTATCATGGCCGCGGTTTATCCTCTTGAGCGTCTCATCATTCGCCGTCTGAAGACCCAGCTCCACCCATACCTCGCGGTCGGTTGTTATATATGAAGAAAGAAGCTCGCACACTTCATCCGAGACGCAGTCAGGCCTTGTCGAGACTATAAGCTCTTTGAAGTTGTAGTACGAAAGTCCCTTGTCGTAGATTTTCTTCAACTCATCCGGCTCATCATAGGTGTTGGTCCAACTCTGGAAATAGAGTGCTGCATCATCGGCTTTATAGCGGCGCTTTATAAACTCGAGCCCTTTTAATATCTGGGCTTCCATTGTGGCATAACGCGAAGTTATTGTCTTTGCAACACGCTCTTCGTACTCCGATGAGCGGGAGAAGGAACTCTCACTCCGCCTTTGATAGACCGCAACACTCCCAGTGCCGTCACAGAACGTACAGCCACCCGAATGGTCGGCTTTACGGTTGGGACAGTTGAAGCCCCCGTCAACCCCGACACGATAAAACGGTCCTCCGTATTTCTTATATAGATAGTCTCTGTAGTTGTTCCAGCTGGAGTACATGTCCCTATTCTAATCGAGGAGGAAGTTCAAGACAATCCTGTTGAACTCCGCGCTTCTTTTATAAGCTATGAAATGGTCGCCGTCGATGAAGCACAACCTTGAGAACGGTATACTATCTGCTATGAGCTTTGTGTGGCTCTTCTTTATCATATCGTCTGTTCCTGCGATGACAAGGACAGGCATATCGAGAGAACTCAAGGACGATGGGGAAATATGAGGCTCGAAAAGCATGAGTGCCATAAGAGAGCACACTCTCTCGTCCCTCTCCGCCAGGGCCTTCTCATACTCTCTCTTCACCCAGTCAAGAACACTCTTCTTACATCCCTCGGGAAAGAGATTCCCGCCGTTGAGAACCAGCTTCATTACCATATCTGGATGTTTGAGGGCGAGAATAAGCGCTGTGTTGGCACCGTCGGAAAAGCCGAGTATATGAGCCTTTGCTATTGCCTTGTCCATCATAAAATCGTATAAGTCATCGGCAAACTGCTCAAGGGTAAAGGGTTTATCGCCCCGCGGAGAGAGGCCGTGACCACGACTATCGAGAGCAATGGTCCGGTAATAAGCACTGAATGCCTCGAGCTGGGAAGAGAAATTGGTGTGATCCTCGCCGTTTCCGTGAAGAAGTATGAGTACATCTCCTTCTCCTTTCTCTTCATAGTTAAGTGTTATATCCAAAGCGTATCTCCTGAATCATCTATATGACACTATACCACTTCACCTTATCCGGTTACCATCTCAATGACATTACTCGCCCCATCAGGTAGAAACATTATATCTCTGAGGTCCTTGATTATCTATCCGCAAATTAACGTTTTGCTCCTCTAAAAAAGTCGCAGTTACCTTTCTTGATTTTTCACCCTCAAAAGTGCTAAAAAAATATTAGACACGATACAAGAAGAGCTTCTTCCGATACGACACAGAATAAACTCCGTGTCATTTTTTTTTGCACGGAAAGGAAGGTAAAAAATGGAAGAAAAGCTCAATTCATCACTTGAGACAGAGAAGGTCGGAAAACTCATGAGGAAGTTTTCGCTTCCCTGTGTGATTTCACTTCTTGTAGGAGCACTCTATAACATAGTCGACCAGATATACATCGCCAACGCCCCGTATCTTGGGTCGAACGGGAATGCGGCGAACACAGTTGTTTTCCCCCTCACGGTTCTCGCACTCGCCATTGCCGTAATGATTGGGGACGGCACGTGTGCTTTTGTCAGCATATCGCTTGGGGAAGGCAATGAGAACAGGGCAGGAAAAGCTGTTGGGAATGCCGTAATATTGACGCTCCTCTCAAGCATCGTACTGACTATTCTTTATCTTATTTTCTCGGATCCTCTCCTTATCTTATTCGGAGGCGGAGTCAACAGCGAAACCTACGCCTTGAGTAAAGAATACTTCTTCTACATTACACTCGGTATCCCATTCTATATGTTCGGCCAGTCGCTCAATTCGATAATCAGAAGCGACTCGTCCCCACGCTTTGCAATGGTTTCGACCCTTGTCGGATGCGCGGCAAACATAATTCTCGACCCGATTTTCATCTACACATTCAAGTGGGGAATGATGGGTGCGGCAGTTGCAACGGTCGCTGGTCAGGTTCTCACAGCCCTTCTCTCACTCTGGTACCTCTTCCACATGAAGACAATAAAGCTCGAAAAAGATAACTTCGTCCTGTCGTGGAGGGTTATAAAAAGCTTTCTGTCACTCGGCATAACGAGCCTATTAGCGCAGGTATCCCTTGTTTTAAGCATGGCGGCAGTACAGTCAAGCTGTACAAAGTACGGCGCTCTCGACCCTATATTCGGCAGACCTGAATACTCTCAGATACCCCTTGCCGTACTCGGCATTGTCATGAAATTCTTCCAGATTGCAATATCTGTCTCGATAGGACTTGCAGCAGGAGCAATACCTGTTGTCGGCTACAACAAGGGTGCCGGAAGATATGACAGGGTTAAAGCCATATTCTCGAATCTACTTGTTATGGAAGCTGTCATCGGGGCAGTGGCCCTTCTTATTGTGGAATTATTACCGCTCCAGATTGCCGCTCTCTTCGGCTCGGCCAACGAAAGCATCTACTACACTGAGTTCACAGTCAAATGCTTCAGAATCTATCTATGCATGATGGTGCTTGCAACAATGAATAAGGGTACGTTCATATTCCTGCAGTCATATGGGAAGGCAAAGGAATCGACGCTTATATCTCTTACAAGGGAAATCATATTCGGCGTAGCGCTGCCGTTGATAATGCCCATTTTCATGGGACTCGACGGCCTCTTGTGGTCATTTCCCGTGGCCGATGTTCTCACAGCCCTCATTACATTCTACTTTATAAGGAAAACCTACAGGGAGCTGAACTCACTCAAATCTTCCCCCGATTATTCCTTTGTTGCCGTTGACAAATGAGAGGGCGTCCATCTCCTTCTTCGCAGGGGGGAGGACACGCGTGATGTAGAGGTATCCATCTCCAGTTGCAACCTTGAGGCCTCTCTTTTTGTCCAGTGCGACAACCTCGCCGGGGGCCTCACTTGATTCTTCGAAAGGAAGAAATGAAGAGGAGTATACCCCGGTGATTATGAATGGAGCGTCATTATATAAACACCAGGCCTTAGGCCATGGATAGGCGGCTCTGATGAGTGCGTGTATTTCCGGTGCACTCTTCCCCCAGTCAATTCTGCCGTCATCCTTCTTTATGAAGCCTGTGTAACTAGCCTCCCCTCTCTGAGGGTATGGGATAATATTATCGACACTCTCGAGAATGGAAAGGACAAAACCAGCTGCTTCTTCAGCTATTACATTCTCGAGGCTTTCACTTGTCTCTGTTCCATCAAGGTGCAACGGAAGAGCACCATATATCTCCCCCTCATCTATGCCCTCGGCTATTCTCTGGACTGTAATTGCACTTTCCTTCTCCCTGTTCTTTATAACGTTGAATATGGGACTACAACCACGGTATAAGGGAAGTGCGGAGGGATGGACATTGAATGTATGCTTAAAAAGGGAGAGGAACTTGGGGCCGAATATCTTTCCGTAGGAGAAAGAGAGAAGGCTGTCGACGCCAAGAGAGGTAACAAGCTCTCTTTCGGCCTTGTTCAAGTGCTCGGGAGTAAAGACAGGAAGGGAAAGTTCCATGGCCTTCACCTTGACGGGTGACGGCTGAAAGCCCGAGCCGCGCTTCTTCGGAGCATCGGGTGTTGTAAATACTGCCGTAACTATCCCCTTTGAGTGCAAAGCCTCAAGTAAAGGTAGCGCTATACTATCTGTTGCACAGAAAAGAAGTTTCAACTTTTTCTCCCCTTTTTCTTCTTCAACCCGTTCTTCTTCTCATAGGAGCGAAGAAGCTTTGCTCTCTCCTCTTCACTGAGGTGATCGATGAACAAGTGGCCGTTGAGGTGATCGTTCTCGTGCTGTATTACGCGCGCAAGAAGTCCCTCAGCATCAAGTGTGAACGGCTTACCGTATTCGTCACGGGCATATACCTTAACCCTTACAGGTCTCATAACATTATGGTAAACACCAGGAATTGAAAGGCACCCTTCTTCATAGGGCCCTGTCTCCTCGCTTGTCTCTATTATCTCGGGATTGGCGAAAACATATTGTTTGCCGTCATGTATGTCGACAACGAAGAACCTTCCGTCAACGCCAATTTGAGGGGCAGCAAGGCCAACCCCTTCAGCCTCTTCAAGTGTCGACAGCATTGCAGATGTCAGGAGCCTGAATGAATCGTCAAAGGTCTTAACTTCCTTGCAGTTCTTTCTTAATATATCATCACCTATCTTTACTATATCGAGTATTGTTTCCATTGTTTCTTCCTTATCCTTAATATACTAACTTTTCCAACTATATGAAAGAAGAGGAGTTAGTGTTCAAAGAATATATGTTGCACGAGACTCCACGTTGCATTCTGAAAAGTATTCATTCTCGAGAGGAATCCAGCGTGATATAAAGTCGTCGAGTTTCTCCGCGGACCTGAGAGCAAGGCGCCTTATCTGCTCGTCAGGCGTTACGGTAAGCATGTAGGATATATCCCAATAGCGCGGAAAGCGGGGATGTAGGGCATAGCTTCCCTCGACGATAATGAGGCTATCGTTTCTTACTTCGACTTTTCCCGTATAGGACATTGTGGCACACGAAAACTTACGGTATGAAAAGCTTTTCTTTCCTTCCTCTAAAGGTTTTATCACTTCCTCGATAAATCTCTCGTAGTGAACATTTCCACCCTTCTCCTTCATTCTCTCCGGCGTTCTAAGCTCCGGTGGAAGAAAGAAATCATCCACGCTCACAAGGGAAAAGGAGATGTAAGCCTTTAAATCGTCCTGGAGAGTTGTCTTACCTGAGGCACACTTACCGTCGATTGCGATGATGTGCGGCCTCTCCCTCTCAATCGAAGCCATGACAAACTCAACTCTTTCTTCTCTTGTATACATAGGAAAAACTTTAACAAAAACTTAACAATGAGCCAATTATTGAATGGAAAAAAAGAATATTCGTAAATACAATGAGAATATGAATGAAACAAATAAAGTAAAAAACATAGTACATAAGATAATCATATACGCCTACCTCCCGCTCACCATCGCGCTCAGCATTTTCACTGCATTGGGGAATATATATTCGCTGGGAAGGATTGACCTCGTAACAGGACTCGATTACATAAACCTCACACTTCTCCTCTTACCGTTCATTACCGCAGTCCTCTATCTTGTGTCCCTTGTCGCATTGATGGGGAAATTCAAGTATGGGGTGAAAATCACACTTTTCTCAACGGCCCTCAGAACTCTCATTATGCTTGTCGTCATGTACGGTTTTCTTCATAACGGTAATACACCCAGGGCCTTCCACTATGTGTTTGAGTGTGTAGTCACATTGCTCATATGGGTTTTCTATTGTAGAAACGGAGAGGAACTCTTGTCCCTTTAAAGCACTGCAGATGGGTCCACATCTATCTCGAGATGTGCGCCCGACGGGACGCGGTAGTCATTTAAAAGAGTCTTAGTAAATGAAAGAAGCGCTCTTATATTGGTAGACCTTAAAAGCACATGATAGCGCCAGGAGCCGGCAGCTTTCTCCATGAGACACGGGGAGGCGGAAAATATTTCAATTTCCTCACTCCCGCCTGCGAGTGCAACAGCCTTTTTCTCGAGTTCCTCAGCCCCACTTTTCGCCTTATCTTCAGCCTTACTTCTCACCGTCAGATTTATGAGCCTCGAGTATGGCGGAAATCCCGTCTCTCTTCTCTCACCCAGTTCCCTGTCGTAGAAATCAACTACATTATTAAGTGCAACGGAAGTTATTGCCCCGGCTGTAGGCTGATGGGTCTGTATGATTACCTTTCCGTCCGGGCGGTACCTCCCGGCCCTTCCCGCCACTTGATACAACAAATCGAATGTCCTCTCTCCTGCCCTGAAGTCAGATGAGAAAAGAGTGCTGTCTGCATTGAGGACTCCAACGAGTGTTACGAGTGGAAAATTGAGACCTTTTGCTATCATCTGAGTACCGAGAAGTATATCTATTTTGCCATCTTTAAAATCTTCAAGTATTTTTCTCGTCTTCTCTTTGTCGCCTTTTGTGCTGTCGGTATCGAGCCGGGCAATGCGTGCTGACGGGAAAAGCTGATGAGTTTCCTCTTCGGCCATTTCGGTGCCGAATCCGCTTGGAGAGAGCGACCTCGATCCACATACGGGACACGTCTTTATTAAGGGACTCGACCACCCGCATGTGTGGCATATAAGCTTTTTATCTTTTTTGTGGTATGTAAGAGAGACAGAGCAATTGGGACACTCGAGTACATGGCCACAGTCGGGGCAGACATAACCGTAGGAAAAACCACGCCTGTTCAAGAATAGAATCACACCCTTCTTGTTCTCAAGGGCGGCTCTTATCTCCTTCTCAAGCCTGGCGCTTATATTTCTTGT
Organism: Ruminococcus intestinalis; assembly: GCA_963648635.1. Taxonomy (GTDB): domain Bacteria; phylum Spirochaetota; class Spirochaetia; order Sphaerochaetales; family Sphaerochaetaceae; genus Ornithospirochaeta. Next base: position 16,636 of record CAVJEL010000017.1, on the reverse strand, counting down.
CTCACCCTTCATATCGAGAATGGTTACCTGAGGAAAAGCTCCTTCCCCAATTCTATTACGCATGACTATAGTCTCGATTTTCCTCTCTCTTATGAGCTTCCATGCCTCGAGAGAAGGGGTCGCGGATCCCATAATCATCTCCGCACCGCACTTTGATGCCCTGTATTGAGCTATCTGACGCGCATGATAGCGTGGCGACGACCCACTCTTATAAGCGCTCTCGTGCTCCTCATCAAGTATTATAAGCCCCAGGTTTTTGAAAGGCGCGAACACACTGCTTCTGGCTCCTATTACAATGTCGACTTCTCCCTTCATTATCCTGAACCACTCCTTAAGACGCTCTGAAGGCGTAAGGGCTGAGTGAAGAATAGCAACACGCCCCGAAAAACGGGAATAGACCTCTGCGCTTATCTGGTGTGTCAGCGTTATTTCGGGAACAAGATATAAAACCTGCTTACCTTCCTTTATTATATCCTCGGCGCGCCTGAGGTAGACTTCGCTCTTACCAGAGCCTGTAATACCGAATATATAATAAAGATTGCTCTTTTTGCTCCCAAGCGTACTTAGTGCCACCTCCTGCTCGGGAGACAGCTTCTCGACTCTCTTGAAAGCCATAGCGGAGGAAAACGGAGCCCATTCGCTCTCTCTCTTTCCGGAAGGAATCATCAAGGAAAGATTGACTCCCATTGGGGAGAGATACATATCTCTCATCCACCTCGCCATATCTACATGGTCGGATGAAAAAACAGGCTCTTTATCTATGACGCGTTTTATACTCTTTATCTCGTAGTCGGTCTCTTCAATTGTACTCTTATCGGCAATTACGAATCCAGTTTTCTCGCTTCTCGCGAACGGCACGACAACACGACGACCGAATAAAGGTGTGTCATCATATCCCTCGACAGAGTAGGTGAAGACCCTGTCGAAAGGCACATTCAAAGAAACCTCCACCCACTTCATGATTACACTTCCCTCTCGATTGAAGACGAAATAAACTTCAAGTCTTCCCAGATTTTAGCTCTTAGGGATCTGTCGTTTACAAGTTCCAGGGGGGAATATGTCGTGAATGTCTTTATGCCGTTAATTTTGTATTGGTGTTGTCGCATCTCGTCGTAGTCGCCACTCCGCCTTAGCATATAGGATGCAACATCCTTCCCCAGTAGCACGATGGATGTTGGATTAAGGAGGGCCATCTCATCCTTGAGGTACCCACGGCAGCTATCGGCAGCGGAAGTGTCAAATGAGGGAACCGGGCATTTGATGAGGGCCGAAAGCGCTACGTTATTGCTCTCAAGTCCCATGGCACTAACCCACTTCGTAAAATAAGAATAGGAGGGCGGAAGAAGAATAGTGTCTCCCTCAGGATATGGAAGGACAAAGAGGATTTTTGGATTTTTATTGATTATACCTTCGGCATAAACGCGACGGCGGAAGCACGCGGAGCACTTATGGCAGGAGGAAATATCGTCAACAAAGGCCTCCTCCTTCTTCTCTTCCAATGTATAGCCCCACCTTTTATGCCACTCACCCATCTTGTCATTCTCGATTGAGGATACCGCATCATCCAGTACACTTAAAAAATATTCTTTTGTCGCCCTGTCACTCATTTTTGTCCTCGAACCACCTGTATTCCTCTTCATCATAACTGATTCTCGCAAGATATAACCCACTCGATGGATATGTTTTAAGTGCATTTTCACGCTTACAGCTAGAAAGCCTATTTTCAAAAGACGAGGCACTCTCGCCTTTAAGCGCACATTCAACCATCGTCCCGACCATACTTCTCACCTGATGATATAAAAAGGCGTTCCCCACAACCCTGTATTTAAAGAATCTTTTCCCCCAGCTGTCTCTTTCTTCACTCCATGACGAAACATATATGTCCCTGTATTTAGACTCGGAAAGGTCCTTTGAAGAGCAGAAGGTCGTAAAATCGTGGGTGCCCTCGAGGAGACGGGCATACTCGTTGAGAAGGGCTAAGTCAGGCATCCTCTTTATGCTTGTCACACGATTCGTGTCAAACGGAAGGGTATCTTCCCATTCCTTTATGTAGTACCAATACTCACGGGCAAAACTTGTAAAGCGCGCATGAAAGACCCCGTCTACATCCTCGGACGAGAGAATTCTGATTGTGGACGGAAGACGCGAATTAAGAATAATGGCAAAGCGTGATGCAGGAAGAGAGGACTTTGTGTCGAAGTGTGCAACCTGCCCCAGCGCATGAACGCCGCTGTCAGTCCTTCCCGAGCCCTGAAGGCACACGTCCTCCCCCAGGAGATTTTCAAGCTCCTTTTTAATCGTACTCTGGACTGTCTCACCCTCGCTCTGCTCCTGCCACCCGTGAAAGGATGAGCCGTCATAGCTTATTGTGAGCTTAATCCGCCTTCCCTCAGATGGCATTATGACCTCCGGCCTTTTCCAATCTTCTCTACTCATTACTTATCACAACAAAGGCAACTGCATAGTCGCCGTCATGGGAGATGGAGAGAGAAGTGTTTTCCTTCCTCTCTCCCTTCACGCTTATATAGGGCATACCGCTCTCTTCTTCACGTATTTCAATATCTATTGGCATTATTCCCCTAAATCCCGTTCCGAGTGCCTTCGAATAGGCTTCCTTTGAAGCAAAGCGTGAGGCAAGATACTCTTCCCTCCTCGCTCTTTTTTTTGCCTCTTCGAGTTCAAAGGGGGTGAATATTCTCTCCTCTGTATGCTTTGAGAGATTTTCAAAGCGCGAAATAAGTGCGATATCTGTTCCTATTCTTATCATTCAGTCTTTGTCTTGAAGAGGATACGTACAGTAAGCGGGGACGAAGAGACAGTGAGATTGTAGTCGGCGAAAATGTCCCTGTCATACTCGACAGATACCGTTCGCCTCGCTATACCCTCCGATGAGACATCCGAGAAGTCGACGCTCGCCGTAATCAAAGACGGGTCTACAAGGTATATGATGTTCTCGTCTCCCGTAATTACAATCTTTATCGAATCGGGAACAAGAGAGGCTGCCTCATAGGGGCTGTCCTCGGCAAGTGTAACAGTAAGCGGAATTGTCACAGTCCTGTCTGTAAGGCTTAAGAATCTAATTGAAATCACGACACAAAGAGCCGAAATAAAACACAATATTTTGACAACCCAGTTGCCGAATACGGCGGAGGTGAACTTATTCTGTGACTGCATTGTTATCATCCTCCCTACTATCGAGTTTAACATCCTCAGGAACGACATCCTTACCAGAAAGGAGTATCAAGAGCATTTCCTTGACAACTTCGGTATCGAGGTTGTAGTAGATGTTGGCATTGTATGCTAGTGATATAGCCCCGGTCTCTTCAGATACTATCAAAATAACGGCGTCACTCTCTTCGCTGAGCCCCAATGCTGCACGGTGCCTCGTGCCGAATGTATCCTTGATTGCCGTCTGCTTTGAAAGTGGGAGGTAACATGCAGCGTATGTACACTTACCTCCGAGGACTACTGCCGCACCGTCATGAAGCGGAGTATCGTGATCGAAGATGGTGAGGATGAGATTGGCAGATAAGTCTGCATTGAGTTTTGTTCCCGTCTCGTAGATGTTCTTCAAATCGGTGTGGCGCGGGAAGACTATCAAGGCACCCCTCTTTTTGCTGACAAGGGTTGTACAAGCGTTGAGAATGCTATCCAGCTGACTTGCCGTTGTCTGCGAAGTGCGGAATAAGAAACGCCTGTGTGAGCCTGTGAATGCACGCCTCAGTTCCGGTGTATAGAAGACTACAAGGCCCATGATAAATGGAACGAATAGTTTCTTCATTATAATGAGGATAACCTTCAAGCCGAGGGCATAGGAAAATCCATAGACCAGAACAACTGTCACGAAAATCGAAGCAAGTTCCCTCGCCCTCGTCTCTGAGACCGCCGTGTAGAACTTGTAAATAACGTATGTCAGAATAATTGTTTCCAACAACAGCCTTACGTAGTCGAAAGGTGCAAGGCTACTAAACAAATCAAGCATCTCTATTCCTCTTCACTTGGAACCCAGTTGAGTGTACGACTCACTGCCTTCTTCCAGAATCCTACCTTTTTTTGCCTCTCCTTGTCATCCATTGTGGGCGTCCATCTTGTCTGTTCCTTCCAATATGAACGAAGTGCATCTATATTTTTCCATACGCCTGCAGTAAGTCCCGCAGCATATGCCGCACCCAGTGCCGTCGTCTCTGCAATGACAGGTCTGATGACGGGCTTCGAGAGAATGTCACTCTGGAAAGCCATTAATGGCCACGAGTTCGTCATTCCGCCGTCAACCTTGAGAGAGGAAATCTCAACTCCGCTGTCCTTCTCCATCGCCGTGAAGATATCGTATGCCTGGAATGCTGTAGCCTCGAGTACCGCGCGACATATATGAGCCCGGGTTGCATAACCCGTGAGGCCTGCAATTACACCGCGGGCATCACTACGCCAATAGGGCGCAAAAAGTCCTGCAAAAGCCGGGACGATATATACCCCGCCGCAGTCCTGGACGGAGAGCGCAAGTTCATCAAGCTCTTTTGCCGAAGAGACCATCTTAAGGTTGTCCCTCACCCATTGTACTAGAGACCCTGCAACTGCAACCGAACCCTCGAGTGCGTAGACAGGCTTCTCTCCTTCAATGCGGTACCCGACTGTCGTCAAGAGTCCGCTCTGGGAATAGCATATCTCCTCGCCGACATTTGCGAGCATGAAGCATCCCGTTCCGTATGTGCATTTACTGCTTCCCTTATCAAAACATGCCTGACCGAAAAGTGCCGCCATCTGGTCTCCGAGTATTCCGCATACAGGAATCGATGCCTTGAACGGGCCGTCGGGATCGGTGTAACCGTAAACGGTACCCGATGAGCTCACAATCTCTGGCAGGCTTTCCTTCTTGACGCCGAAGAGCGAGAGCATCTCGTCATCCCACTCGAGGGATGCGATGTTCATGAGCATATAACGCGATGCGTTGGTGACATCCGTCACAATGGCCTTTCCTCCCGTCAGACGGTATGTCATGTATGTGTCAATTGTGCCGAAGACAAGGCGCCCTGTCTCTTCGTTCTTCTTTACTGCCGGAACATTATCTAAAAGCCACTTTATCTTACTTGCAGAGAAGTAGGGAGAATACAACAGTCCTGTCTTCTGCCTTATATACTCCTCACTTACCTTCTTTGAAAGGACCTTGTCTATATATTCAGCGCCCCTGAGGTCCTGCCATACAATTGCATTGTGGTAGCTTTTACCTGTAATCCTATCGAATGCGATGATGGTCTCACGCTGGTTTGTTATTCCCACAGCCGAGATATCTTCGCCCTGTAGACCGGCTTTCTCGAGTGCAGTCGTTATTACGGAACATGTATTCTTCCAGATTTCCTCTACATTGTGCTCAACCCAGCCCGGACGCGGATAGATCTGCCTGTGCTCAAGCTGACTTGATGATACTATATTATTTTTCTCGTCGAATATGATAAATCTGGTACTTGTCGTTCCCTGATCGAGTGCTCCTACGTACTTCATTGTAATCTCCTCTTTTTGTACTCTACTACAAGTTTCTCACTATTTTCCGGAAAAAGGTAGTTTTATTCTTTCCCATTTTCGTCCACTGCCCTTAAGAGCCTTGGTGGACGTTACAGCAGCAACCTTTGCATTCTTTCTCATAAGAGATAAAAGCTCTCCTCTTGCTTTTTCTGCATCCATGACAGTCGTCGCCAATAGATTGTCCTTGAGAGTCCACCTCATCTCATCGGTTATCCCGTAGAGATACCGTCTCAAATCGACAATTCCCCTGCTCTGGGGGCCTGTCGGCTTAATGTCCTTGCTGAGGGCGCGGAGGATGGTGTCTTCTATCTTCTCATCAGTCAGCTCCTCTATCTCTACAGCGCGGAAGAAGTCGTCAATCGACTTATCGAGCCGGGGGTCACGATATGTGTAGAAGTAGATTATGTTCTCGTTTATATCGAGAGACGCCCCAGAGCCGTAAGCCCCGCCCTTCTCCCTCTCGAGTGCCCAGAGACTCGAGCGTGAGAGAGTTGATAGAAAGACCCTCATTGCACCTGTTATCGGCTCGGTTGAAATGGGAGACGGAAGGGCCATAGAAATATATGAAACGGGAGAAGAGAATGTGAGGGCGGTATTAGGGCCGTCATCTTCAATTTCCCTCTTGGCATTTTCACCCTTTGTTCCCGACGGCAGAGACGAAACGAAGGCCTTTGTGAGAGAAGCAAAATGTTCTTCCTTTCCCTTATCCGTCACAAGGTGGAAGGTGAGGCGCTCGCGTGTGAATATGCGCCCAGCGAGCTCTCCAAGCTCTAAGCAAAGTTTCTCAACATCGCCTTTGAGATATTCAATAACTTTCAGCCAGAATGAAATTCCCTGAGTTCTCTCCGCAGTGAAAAGCGAAGGCGAGAGAGAGCGGGAAGCATACGAGAGGGCAAAAAGATGAGCTTCCCTCGAAAGGGAGTTTTCGTAGTCACTCTCTATATCTCTCAGCGTAGCATTAACCCTTTCGGAGGAGGAGAAATCACCCTCAGTGAGGAGCTTATAGATAAGCTTCAAGCTCTCTAGATAATATTCATCGAGGCTCTTGAATCTTATAAGAATGAAATCCCTCTCCTCTCCCGAACATGTCGTTCCGCTTTCAAAGATAGAGGAAAAAGCGCCTGTGGAAAACTTAATCTCCCTCAAAAACTCAGAGTAGGACATATCGCCGACATTGGTCATCGAGAGCATTCTTGAGAGTATCGAGGCCTTTTCAAGCTCCTCTATTGTCAAATCAGAGATGTCGAAAACGAAATCGCCGTAGCATATGCCGTTAGTCTGACGGGGGGTGACAAGAACGCCGTCAATTACTTTACGCTCTATCCTTGTCCTCCTGACTGGGATGTCCTCCCTTCTAAGGCGAGGAAGGCTCTTTATTGCTTCTTCGCTGTCCGGAGTCTCCTCAAAGCGTAAGTAGGCCTTCTCCTCTTCTTCGCTGTAGCTCTTCATCCCCTTTGAGTACTTCTCTTCAAGAATGTGTGTCCTCTCCTCGGAAAGGTGGCTATCCATTACGACGACGGAGAGAAGTCGATGGGGATTGTTGATGAGATTATTCTCTATCCAGTGCTCTAGAAAACGGCTGTCCTTTTTGAGTGACAAGCGGATAAAGTCAATTTCAGAGCGCGTACTCAGCATCGAAGCGGGATTACCGCCGTAGGCCCATACCCTATCTATGTACTTGAAAAAGAGTCTGTAGCCGTTAGGAGTTCCCTCTTTTATCTCCTGGAGTCTGAATTCCATGCGCCTGAGTGACGATTCTATAAGCCTGGAATCAATACCCTCATCGCATATTCTTTGGAGAGTCTCGAGGATAAATGCACCCGCCTTTTCGCCGTCCTTTTCATCAGCTCCCATGAAGCCTGTGGAGAAAGTGAGAGAGGAATACGAGTCATTGAGACCACCCTCGTCAGATATATCCTTTCCGATGCCGGAATCGATAATTGCCTTATAGAGAGGACAACCAGGGTTTGAGAGAAGAACATCGACAACGAGGGATGCTGTTGTAGTCTCACCTCTTTCGAGAGACGGGCCGAGAAGCCAGGAGAGCGTAATACTTGCCCCTTCATCTCCTTCCTCGGCGTCACTTCTCTTCTTGATTTTTCTCTCCTCGTCCCACTTCTTGGGAGGAAGAGGACGAGCTATCCTTTTGCCACCATCTCTATGAGAAAGGTATTCTCTATCAAGAAACTCAAGCTTTTCCTCGATATCTACTTCCCCGTAGAGAAAGAGTGTCATATTTGCCGGAACATAGTACTTTTTATAGGTTTCCAGTGCCTTCTCGTATGTAAGGTCCACGATATCAACAGGGTCTCCTCCGGACTCGAATGTATACGGGCTTCCTTCCTCAAAGAGATATCGGTTTGATGTATTGAAAACAACACTTGAATGGCTTGTCACATCACCCTTCATCTCCGAAAAGACAACGCCCTCAAAGCCGGAATGAGTGAGCCTGATTCCTTCCTGCATGAAAGATTCCTTCCTGAGGAGGGGATTAAAGACAGCATCAGTATAGACAGCAAATATATTATCGAAGTCCTTCTTTAATGGACTTGCCGCCGGATAGTATGTCCTGTCCGGGCCTGTCATTGCATTGAGAAAGGTATTGACGCTGTTACGGTCTATATCCATGAAGGGGTCACGCACAGGATAGCGCTTACTCCCGGTGAGGAGGGTGTGCTCCAGAATATGAAATACCCCACTGTTGTCTTCAGGCGGAGTAAAGATAGTATATGTGAAGAAAGATTCCTTATCTGGAGTCGAGAAGAAAAAGACTTCAAAGCCTGTCTTTTCGTGCTTAAAAAGATAGCCCTTACCGTTGTAATCGGGGCAGTCTGTTATATCCTGGAGGATGAATGACGACACTCTGTCGCCGACTTGAATGTTAGTATCCATACTGGAGAGTATATGAGAAAAATGACTCTTCTCCAATAAAGCGGATTATATTATCCTCATAGCATGCTTTATATCGGACCACATGTATCAATTTCAGAATCCATCGCACTTGCCCCCGAAAGAGCACATGCTCTCGGAGCAACAGGTTTTGCACTCTTTTCAAAGAACCAGAGGATGTGGAAAAGCCCCTCTTTAAAAGAAGAGGAGATTGCACTCTTTAAAAAGAACATGGAGAAGTACGGCTACAGTAGCGCCGCTGTGCTTCCTCATGCAGGATACCTCATCAACCCGGCGTCCCCCGATGAGGAGCTAGCAGCAAAATCTCTCTCGCTTTTTCTTCTCGAAATGGAAAGGCTAAGAGCCCTGGGGCTCGACAAAATCAACATCCACCCCGGAGCATATAAAGACGGGGAGAGAAGTGACGGCATAAAGCGTAGTGCAGCTATGATAGATACCGTCCTCTCATCTTTTCCCGATATGTACATAGCAATCGAGAACACCGCAGGTGCCGGCACAATCATAGGCTCTACATTCGAGGAACTAGATGAAATACTATCCTACATAAAAGAAAAGGACAGGGTTGGTTTCACCCTCGATACGGCCCATCTCTACGGCGCCGGATACGACGTCAAGGACGATATAAACAGAATACTGGACGATTTTTTCTCCCGCTTCGGAAGCGAAAAACTCCTTGGCATGCACCTCAATGACTCCAAAGTTCCTCTTGCATCAAAAAAGGACAGGCACGATAATCTCGGAAAAGGATTAATAGGACTAGAAGCATTTAAAGAAATCGTAAGGCGAAAAGAAGTGCAGAACATTCCTTTAATACTTGAAACTCCCGATGAAACACTATGGAGTGAGGAGATACAGAAGCTTTTAAATGTTCAATGACAATATAAAATACAGGGTATTGGGCCACCGCGGGGTCCCGGGAAAGGAAATAGAAAACACTGTCGCTTCATTCAAGAAGGCAATCGAGGACGGAGCAGACGGAGTTGAACTCGATATAAGAGTGACAAAAGACAACATCCTTGTCGTCTCACATGACAACTCACTAAAGCGTGTCTACGGCCGAGATATTCTCGTCGAGAGTTCAACATACGATGAGATAAAGAGCACAGCGCCGGAGATAGCAACACTCAGTGAAGTGTTCGACGCTCTCGGGGAAGTTTATTACGATATCGAAATAAAGGCCGATCAGCCTGTGGATTACAAAAAGCAAATCGTCCCTCTCCTATTGAAGGAACTCGATAAAAGAAAGAGTCTCTGGCCGAAAATTATGATATCTTCCTTCAACCCCATTGTCATGAAGCAGTTCGAAAAGGCATCGCACCACCGCTTTGAGATGGCGATAATCTATGACGGCTCCCCGACATCCTTGCCGTTTATAATGCGCCACGGAGAAGGAAGACATTTCTTTAACTGTACTTTCCTCAAGCCAAAGTTCAATATTGCATCAAAGGAAAAGAAGTGGAAGAAAAAGTGGCAGGTCTGTCCATGGACTGTCGACACGGAGGAAGTACTGGACGAAATGCTGAAGCTCGACCCACCCTTCATCATCACCAACGATACGGAGAAAATCGTCAGAATTCTCCGAGAACGTAACCACAGGTAATTCTTATCTGCCTTTCGAGAGCCAGGGCGTCATCAGCGCTCTCTCCTCTATTGAATGAGGAATATTGCATTGTGTTGTAGGTCAATCTCTCTCCCGTCGAGTTATCGATTCTTATGATATTTCCCTCGGTCTTCGTATACCAGCTGTCGAGTGTGTGCACCCTTTCGACAATTCCTATACGGACCATGTAAATAACATCTTTATCGCTGTAGTTCTCCTCAAGAAACGACAGTGCCTCATCAGAGTCCTCACCCTCGGCCTCCACAACTGTCACGGGAGTAAGACCCAGTGACGAGCACATCTCTTCGATTATCTTTTCGGCCTCATCAAGTTCTACCCTGCCCCCGTCATAGTCGTAGAGCGCAAGTGCTATTATTGCCTCGCCCGGGCTATAGGTCTCTTTTTGGCTATATTGACTCGAAAATGATATGGACTCGAGAAGGCTCTTCACACCTTCTAGGAGTGAGCTTCCCGCTTTTTTATCAATTTTCTCGATAATATCCTCATCAAGCGCTATCGTCACACTCATCGTGCCGCTTTTGAGAGTATAGGCATTCGTTATATTTACTCTGACTATACCCTTCTCGTCTGACTTTGCCCTGTAGTCAAGATAGAGGATATCACCATTGGGGTCGAGGGAAGGATAGGTGATTTTGAGTTCGGCATTCTCTACAGAAGGATGCAAGAGGCCCTTATTTCTGTATACCTTGAAGGCAGAGAGCCCCGATGTGGACTTTCCCTTAACATCCTCGAACTTTATCTGACTAATGTAGAGCTCGATTCTTTCTATAAGCTTTTCCGTTGTATAGTCACTAAGGGACGTCTCACCCTCGAGTGTTATGAGTACAGCCTCGAGAAGTGCATTTATTGCTTCGGTGTCATAATTGTTTCTGTAGTAGGAAAGGGCCTCGGAGACCTTCTTTGAAAGCCTCTCCTCACGCTCGAGCATCATGCTGTAGTCAAGACTTCTCGCCTCGTTGAATTTCGCCGTATTAGATACCGTAAGTATGTAGTAGTGCCAGACTCCATCAATTACTTCGGAGTATTCATCGGAAATTACAGTCGAGAACTTCTCGATACGGGATGTGGAATAAAGCTCGGTAAAGTATGTATCCCTATAGTCGATGTCTATCTCTTCTCCCATCTGGCTGATGGCGGAGAGAATGGCGTTTATACGCGCTTCATCCTCACTCTCCCCTTCGCCTATCCCGACAAATACTGTCGAGAGCGCAACTGTCGGAATATTATCTATCCAGTCGGGGCGTGAGGATGAAAGAGAAAGACTCGTACAGGAAGTGAAGATGAAAAGAACAATAATAAGGAGAGATAACGCTTTTCTCATAACTTCCCTCCAAGTGTCAGCGAAAAGTAGTTTACACCGCTGTAATTGACGAGCCCCAAGGATAGGCTGAATATGCGGCTAAATGTATATGTACAGTCAAAAGCCCACTCAGCGCCGTAAGTAAGAGACGTGCTGTAAACGCCCCCGAATGCCGCCTCCCCGCTGAAGCTGATGTTCCTGATTACCGGAATATCCGGCCAGACGGAAGAGAGATTGAAAGAAGCACTTATACCCACTAGCCCATAATAAGAAAAGACACCATAAGCATTTCTGAGAACCGCCCCCTGTATAAACGGTATAATAGGATAGCAAATAGATGAAAACGAGAGGGAAAGGGACGCTCCGTAGCGCTTTAGTGTCAATGTCGAGAAAGCCTTAAGAGAAAGCGAGAAGTCATTTATCCTCTTCACTCTCATTCCAGGAAGTGGGTTAGATAGAAAATAAGGACGCATTACTATAACGCCGTCATAGACCTCCGTCGTCCTCAATAGGGCCTCAGTTTTACCCGAAGTGCCGATTACAGCCCAGTTTGTGCCCCTTCTTGCCTTCCCCGCCGTAACACTTGAAAAAGAATTGTTATAGATGTAGTCGAGTCTTGCGCCTTCTTCAAAGAGGCTCTCTTCATAGTAGAAAAGAGACTTTATATCTTTCTCGAGGTACTCTCTATTCGTTTCGATTTCCTTACTCTTTCCGTCATAGGAAACAGTAAAGGAAATGGCATCATCGTCCTCCCTCACATCAGATATTAAAACATCCAACTCCCTTCTGTCCCCGAGAGCCTTCTCGGTGCATGAAGTAAGCTTTTCTCTTAAATCATCAGACATATCCCCCTCTATTGAGAGAGAGGAGAAAAGAGGAAGGACCATAAAACAAATGAGAAGAAGCGCCGTTATCCTTTTCAACTACTTTACGCTCCAATACTCGACTATACCGAGACAAAGATTAGTGCTCCTCGTCATAGCATCGACGCACACCCACTCGCTGTTTGAGTGCAAATTGTGGCCGCCTGTAAAGAGATTGGGAGCAGCAACTCCGGTCTCTGCAAGTCTTGCACCGTCGGTACCGCCACGGATGATTGCATCCTCAAGTTTTATCGAGAGTTTCTCTCCAGCTTTATAGACAGCATCAACGGCAGATGGATTACTCTTATTAACAAGGTTCATATTGCGGTAGCTGACCTTTGAGACTACACCTACTTCAGCGCCGTAAAGCTCGCCGACAGCACGCACAATACTCTCAACATTTTTTATTCTTCTTTCAAAATTATCAGAGTCGAAATCACGGATGAAGACCTGGAGTTTTGCGTCGCTACCCGACCCATTGAATACAAGAGGGCAATAATAGCCGTACCTGCCGTCTGTTGCCTCGGGGCTCTCACTCTGAGGAAGGGCATCGATTATCTTTGCTCCGACCGTCACTGCATTGACAAGCCTTCCCCTTGCGTCCCCAAGATGAATGGAAACACCAGATATGTTGATAGTAACGGTTGCTGCATTGAAGCACTCAGTCTCGACTTCGCCCTCCCTTCCGCCATCGACAGTGTAGCAGCATGAGCTCTTCATTCTCGAATACGGGAACTTATCCATTCCGCACCCCGTCTCTTCATCGGGAGTGAAATAAACTTCAATGTTCGGTCTCTTAACTTCAGGATGCTCGACAAGGTACTTTATCATCTCCATTATGATTGCCACCCCGGCCTTATCGTCGGACCCGAGGAGTGTTGTACCGTCACTTGTTATGATTTCGCATCCCTTATAAAGAAGTAGGTCCTTATCCACTTCCGGGTCGATTACCGTACCGCCATTGAGTACAATCTTTCTCCCGTCATAGTTACTCCAGACCTTCGCCTTGACACCATTACCCTCCGTGTCGCTTGCGGTATCTACATGGGCCATGAAACCGATGGTGTTGTTAGAAGAGTTACCCTTGAGTTTTCCCATAAGAACGGACTCTTCGCCGAGATATGTCTCAACCCCCATCTCCTCAAGTTCCTTCTTGAGTTCTTTGAGAAGAACCATCTGCCCCGGTGTTGAGGGGCGTACTGTCTCGGCCTTCTCCGAATCGGACATGGTGTCGAATGTCGTATATTCTATAAAACGTTTTTTAAGTGATTCATTAAAATCAAGCATTTCTTTTCCTCACCTGATATGCCGCTTAATGGAAAGCAACCTATCAGTAGTTGTAATTATATCCAATAAGCGGCGAATGTGAGAATAAAAGAATCAGGTTTTCCAGTTATAATTTTTAAGAACTTTCTTCGTCGAATCTGTTATCTGATAGATAGCAAAGACGCCGAGAATCAAAGCTGCAACAACAGGACTAGTGCCGGCAGCAGTCTGCGTCGTTATAACCCCTTGCGCAATCGCCCAGGCAGCTACAGGCTCACTTGAGACACTGTCGAGCCAATCTTTGAAAGCACTTTCATCGTGCTGCAAATCCTCGTCCGACCATTCGATAACCGTAATTATAGTGGATGCCAATATTCCCGCCGCAACAGATACAGCCGTTGCAGCCGAAACCTTACCCCAGAACATCACATTCGGGATGATCGCGTAGATGATTGCAGCAACAAGAAGTACAACTGACTTGACCGTAAGGGTTCTTAAATCCTCGTAGAACTGCTCCTTCTCCTTAGGATTTAGTGCACGCGCAATTCTCTCGCCGGCCTCCTCGAAATGAGTTTCGATCTGTTCGGCCCTTGCCTTAAGATCCTCCATCTGCTTTTCATCAAGAAACTCACCAGCTGCCTCGATAACAACATCTGTATTATCTGCATAACTCGAGACGTAGAGGAAATTGAGGTATTTCTCCCCGTCATCGCATTCGCTTATCTTACGGGTTATCTCCTCACCTGTAAGAGTGCCGTAAGATGCAATCTCCTCGCTTGTGTATTCTCCCTCTTCAATGAGTACACTCCTTACCTCCTCATAGTACTCATTGATCAACCTTGCACTTTCACTCATAAGAACACTCTTTCTGACGCTCTTATCTGAAACAAGAGAAGGTGAACATGAAGAAATGAGCATTGCGATTATCAACGCCCATCCGATTACCCTAGTGCATAGAACTTTCTTTCTCATTTTTACCTCCGAATAAAACTCCTATACAAACACTAATCCGGGACTCCCCGAACTGTGGTATTGCCTTTACTCTCTCTTCTTTGGTTTCCTCGCTGGAAAAAACTGCTCGTACTGTGTACTTGGGTCGTATATATACCGGACCGAAGACGAACTCCCAGCCGACCGACCCCTCCGAGGAGAAGAAAACCTTCTCTGTCGGCGCATAAATGCCCCACATAAAGCCAACCTTGAAAAGGGCGACCTCTGCAAATAGCCCGACGTCAGGCCAGGGCCGTACATCGACAAGAATTCCGGTCTCTATGAGGGATAAGTCATAAGCCTTACTCTTTCCATACCGAACAGGGACTATAATTCTTATGTCTTTAACCTTGACGCCCACTTCAGTGTCAACTCTGACGCCGTCACGGAAAAAGGAATCGAAGGAGCGTAAATCTGCCCCTACACGTACTTCAAATGCGGAAAGCGAATATGTCGCAAAAATTAATAAAAAAATAGCCACGAACTTCTTCATGACTATATTTTCTCAAATTGCAACCATTAAAAATGGCTAGAAAAGTGACACTTTTGAATTTTTTTACCAGCCGATTGAGCTCCTAAACTCATCTTCCCTCTTTTTCAACTTAGAAGAAGCGACTTTAATTTTATCATCTGAGCCAGAGATGACGAATATTATTCCGTCGTGCTTGTCATCAACCTTTTCCATTGAATATGACTCTATTGTAGATGTAAAAGCAGACCAGATGGGGACAATCCCCCCGAGGTAGCCTTTCCTCTTATAGAATATTATCTCACTATTTGTTGCAACCAAGGCCCCGTTCACGAGCTCGGTCTCATCCTTATTTATTAAGCCCCCGCGCTGAAAGAAGAAGGTCTCCCCCTTTCTCCTTTTCTCAACCATCTTTCTTGTCACAACACTTGTTGCAACATACCACAGAGCTGTCAGAACAATAAGGAGGGGAATCATCCAGATAAGTACCATACCCTTGAATGCGGCAAAGTACGAGAACACGCCTACAGCTATAACAAGAACAAATAAAAGTGGATCTTTCTTCATTTTTCTACCCGGGGTTATGATATCAGAAGAAGGCTCTCTTCTCAACGCTCGAGAATAGAATGAGACCGTAATGTAATAATACATATCTATATGATAACAAGGGGAGCATAAGCTCCCCCTGAATCAGATTTTCAAATAATCTTAAAAGAGTTGATTATTTACATATGCTAAATTAACTTCTTTACCTTCAACCTCTGCTGAAGTGAACTCAAAATTCAACCAGTTATATTCTGCAGAGATATCAGAATAAGTTTTTTCCTGCACTTTCAGAGATTTCGTTGAATGTGTCGCAATACATGTTTTTTCGTCATATTTCTGTGAAATCGTTCCATCGATACTAATTACACCTTTTCCAGACCCGTCTCCAACACTCGTTGTAACATTTTTAAAATTTTTGTCATATACTCTGTAATTAAACTCTATCTTGAGGTCGGAAATAGTAATTTCATATTCATCGATATAGTTATTAAAGATACTTTCCTCCTTTGTCAAAAGATTACCACTGACAGTACCAGAGACGCTAGTTATCTCCTTTATTGCTGTAAAGCCTTCATCTACAGATAACTCAGGAAAAAGCTTTTTAAATTCGTCGGCATAACCCCAACCCATATACAGTTTTACAGCATCAATATCGCTATTTGAGAATGTCTTGCTTATTACTCCTGCATCAGTAACATTTTCTTTATTCCGTGTCCTTTCCCCCTTCTTATTGCCTTCAGCAGTGTAATTATAAGCAACCATATCATAAACGAAATTCAATATCTTATCCTTTTCGCTGTAGCTCTCTGCAAAATTCTGATATGTCTCACGAGTTTCCTTTTTTGTCTCTTCTTTTGCATTCTTTACAGCTTCGTCTTTCTCCTTTGCTGCATCTTCTTTGGTCTTTGTTACGGCTTCTTCCTTTTCCTTTTCTGCCTTATCAGAAGCTTCCTTCAAAGCTTCCTCTTTCTCCTTTGCTGCATCCTCTTCAGCCTTTGTTACAGCTTCCTTCTTTTCCTTTTCAGCCTTTTCTTCCAAAGCCTGTGTCGCTTTTGCTACTGCCTCATCAATAGCCTTCTGATTGTCATCACAGCTCACCGATGCAAACAGCATAACTAAAGCCAGTAAAACAACTAACAATTTCTTCATAATTC
>CAVJEL010000016.1:13275-26894 GCA_963648635.1 Ruminococcus intestinalis | reverse complement strand
GTATGGACACGACTGAGTACTTAGGTGATGACGGATATCATCTTGTTTGTGACCGTATGGATGAGGAGACGCTCGGGGAAGTTTATGATAAACTGGAGGCTCTCGACAATGGGAAGGGGAATATCGACTTCCATTATTTCGATATTAAGGATATGCCGACATATCCGTCAGGCGATAATGTATTAAATCAGATTATGCTTTCTACCGACCTCGATTACGATGATCTTCTAATTGTCTACTACTCTGGCCACGGTGGCAGTGAGAAAGCATTCACCAATTATGATATGGAGAACCTTCTCCTTGAGTATGTCAGGAAAGGGAGTCTATCAAGAGAGGAGATGAATGAAGTTCTCGATATGCTCACGCTGACCGAAGATACAGTCATTGACAGACTTGCTTACCTCGGTGTTGAAGAAGAAACAATCTACAATATCCTGGATGATATGGAGAAAAGTGAGGAATACTATCAGACAGGTACTCTTGCAACGGCATTCACACTTGACAACTACTACACAGATTGCTCAACGCTTGAGATGTATATGGTCTTCACAGCTCTCTCTTACCTTAAGTGCGACTGTGTCCTGATAATTGATTCATGCTTCTCGGGCTATGCTGCAGACAACCTCTCCGATTACCTTGATGAAGACGACTATGACCATGCCGTAAATATCGAAGTAATGAGTGCCGCCACGGATGATGAGACAAGTGAAGAGGTAGCATTTGAAACCGAGGACGGGGAGTGGGAGTGCCACGGCGCATTTACATATGAAGTATTGAAAAACCTCGGCTGGGAACATAATACGGAGGAGAAAACTGTAATTTCCGCACCGACTTATGAGTTCAACGATGACTTTACTTCTGTTATAGATGCCACCTATGAGCGTGAAGTCAGTGGCTATACACGCTTTATCCCGGAGCGCCAGACAGCAACCGATTTTTTTAACAAGGTACTTGAAAACTGGGACAACGAGGAACAGCATCCTCAGGACGGCGAGAGTACTTACCTCTTGTATTTCATTCCGTAAATCTTTTTATAGCAATAAGATTCCTTCGGTTGTACGTGTTGTAGCCGGAGGAATTTTTGATTAATTACAATATTTCTCTTGACATATGTTACTTTAAATAGTAACAATATTGCATCCTCAAGGAGATAACATGCTTTACTCATCATTCTTTCTCTGGCGCTGGTCGCCGTATAGTTATTAATCAAAACCAGAAATATAATTCAAGGAGAAAGAAATGAAAAAGAAATTAGTTGTTTTAGTTATAGCTTTATTATGTTTATCGTCGCTCTTCGCACTTGGGGGAAAGGAAGAGAAGGATTCCTCCACATTCAAGGTTGGTCTATGTAATTATGTTGATGACGCTTCTCTCAATCAGATCTGTGAAAACATACAGAGGGGAATAAGTGACATTGAAAAGAGAAGGGGAGTCACAATCACCGTTCTCTACGACAACGCCAACGGGGACGCGAATGTCCTGAGCCAGATTATATCGTCCTTCATCGCACAGGATGTCGATTTGATGATTGGAGTTGCAACTCCTGTTGCAATGGCAATGCAGGCACAGACTGAAGACAACCATATTCCTGTTGTCTTTGCGGCAGTATCGGATCCGGTGGGTGCGGGGCTTGTTGAGTCGCTTGACTCTCCCGGAGCTAATATCACAGGAAGTAGCGATTATCTCGATACCAATGCAATAATCAACCTCATATTTGCCTACAACAGCGATATAAAGAAGGTTGGACTATTATACGATGCTGGTCAGGACTCTTCAGTTACCGCACTCAAGAGTGCACGCGAGATTCTATCTTCCCACGGTGTTGAGATTGTCGAGAAGACAGGAACAACCGTTGACGAGATTATTCTTGCGTCTTCGTCCCTCATCGCATCCGGCGTCGAGGCAGTCTTTACTCCCAGCGACAACACAGTCATGACAGCAGAGCTTGCAATATATGAAAGCCTGATGGATGCCGGCATTCCTCACTTCGCAGGTGCTGATTCCTTTGCTCTTAATGGCGCATTTTTAGGCTACGGTGTCGACTACATAGAGCTCGGTTATGATACTTCTCTTCTTGTCGAGGAAATTCTTCTCGATAAGAAAGACACTTCTACAATTCCTGTTCTCACATTCGACAATGGAACAGCAACAGTCAATAGGGAAGTTATGACAAGTTTCGGTTATACGGAAGACGAAATCAGTGTACTTTTCAAACCATATTGCACGAATCTTGAATTCATCGACACAGCAGAGAGTTTCTGATGGAAATAATTCAATTATTCTCAACGGCCGTTGAGCTCGGCCTCATTAACTCACTGACGGTCCTTGCGCTCTTTTTAAGCTATTCGATGCTTAACGTATGTGACCTTTCGACAGACGGCGCCTTTACACTCGGCGCTGTCGTCGCGTCCGTCACTGCGCTTTCTGGGCACCCACATTTAGCGCTTCTAATGGCTCTCCTTTCCGGTGCACTTTCAGGCTTTATTACGGCTTTACTCCAGACAAAGATGGGAATCGACAGCCTTCTTGCGGGAATCATCGTAAATACGGGGCTCTATTCAATCAACATTGCAATCATGGGCGGCTCGAGTATTCTCAACCTCAATAAGACGGAGACTGTCTTTACACTTGCAAAGAGGATTATCGGGGGCGATTACTATAGAATAGTTGTTGCATTTGTTTTTGCTGCTTTAGTTGTTCTCTTTCTAGTCTTCTTCCTCCGCACCAGGCTTGGCCTCGCAATAAGAGCAACTGGAGACAATCCATTTATGGTTTCATCGTCTTCAATAAACCCTGCATTCACGACTATTGTGGGACTGAGTATATCGTCATCGTTTACGGCGCTCTCGGGAGCACTACTTGCATTCAAGGAGAAGAGCGTCAATGTAAACATCGGCTCGGGTATGGTTACCATAGCCCTGGCTTCTCTTCTCATCGGACGTACATTCATGGGTAAGGGAAGTATTTTTAAGAGAGCTACCGGCATGGTGCTTGGTGCGATAATATTCAGGCTTGTATATACAATTGCGCTCAGGTTCAACCTTCCTGCATACTCGCTGAAGCTTGTTTCGTCGATAATCGTAATCATTGCGATATCGGGACCGTACTTCAAGAAAAGATACCCAGAGTACAAGAGGGTGATGGACGGAAGAAAGGAGAGACGGAATGCTCAGGCTTGAAAGTATTTCAAAGACATTCAATAAGGGTAATCCTTTTGAGAAGAAGGCACTCGATGGCGTATCGCTTTCTGTCAACGACGGCGACTTTATCTCGATTATCGGAGCAAACGGCGCGGGTAAATCGACACTATTTAATGCCATATGCGGTAATTTCCTCACGGATAGCGGCAGGATTATCCTCGACGAGGAAGATATAACATTCCTTCCTTCCCACGAGAGGAGTAAGCGTATAGGACGGCTATTTCAGGACCCTATGAAGGGGACTGCTCCCGGGATGTCGATAGAGGAGAATCTCTTCCTCTCCTCAGGAAAGGGTGGATGGCTGAGTCGTATTACAAAGAAGGAAAGGGAAGAGTTCAGAGAGCGTCTTTCCCTCCTCGGTATGGGACTCGAGGACAGGATGGAGAGCCCTGTGGGCCTCCTTTCGGGAGGACAGAGACAGGCGCTTACACTCCTTATGGGGACGATTAATCCTCCCTCTCTACTTCTTCTTGACGAGCATACTGCCGCCCTAGATCCTCAAAGTGCCGAAAAGATAATGAAGATTACTGACGATATCGTGAGGGAGAACAAGATAACCTGCCTCATGATCACCCACAATATGCAGACGGCGTTAGACTACGGCAACAGAACGATAATGATGAACAGGGGACGTATCGTCTACGACACCACAGGTGACGAAAGAGATAAACTTGAGGTGAGCGATTTACTTATAAAGTTCAAAGAGGCATCGGGTACAGCTCTCAATACCGACAGAATTCTACTGGAGGAAAACTAGGTATATCGAGAACTCGATGATTGCATGGAGGACTATCGGGAGCCACATCGCACCTGTCCATTTCTTTGCAGCATACAACAGATAATGAAGCACAATCGAAAGGACTATATTCGGTATTGTTGTAATTAATACATCAACGCTGAAGCCACTTCTTCCGAAGGGAAGTGCCGTCTGATAGAGGGCGTAGAAAAGCGACGGAAGAATATAAATCAGCGCCTTCGGAAGATTCGAGCGCTCCATGTATGTCGGGATAAGACCACGGTATAAGAACTCCTCGAAGAATGATATGAAGAATATGTAGTAGAACCATGCATAAGCGCCTCTCGTCGGACTTGAGGAGACGACAACGCCGAGAGGGAGCATGAATGTGTAGATCGTCGTCAAAAGGAGCGTGAAGACGTACCTATCTGTCTTTACATATTCCAGCTCCTCTCCGAAGTTTCTGCGGTATCTTATTTTTGACCCTATGAAGACAAAAGCCATCGGAAGGGAGAGAAGGAGATTTGAAAAGAAGAGCGGAAGATACCCGTCGGGGGCGCTGACATATTCCAGCATTCCTTTTTCTCTGTAATACACTGTGACGGCCACAGCCCATCCATATTGAATGACGGCATAAAGGACGGCGAGGAAGCCGTAGAGAACACCGCTGTTGTCTTTATTCTTTTCTTCCATTGGGAAATGATAATTTCTTTTCCCACTTGTATGCAATACGCCCTAAAAACTCTGTGCGCTAAAGCTATATGTTTTCTCTTTCCAATAATGTTTCATTTGGGTTATCCTATTGAAGAGGTTTTTATGGAGACAATTGATTTTAAAAACACCTACGTGAATCGTGATCTTTTGAAAAGGTGGTCCGCCGACGGCGAGAGGGTAAACTGGTATAACCCGGTAGACAAAACGGGAACGGAAAATACAGAGATAGAGGAATTGTATTACTTCTTCTTTCATGATATGCGACCTGTTGTTCTGGCTATGGTCGATAACAATGACGATAATTTTTTAGCGAGCCTTGAGGACATTGAATACGGAGAGAATGTCTTTAAGCGTGAGAGCTTAAATTTGAAAGCGCGCACATCATTCATGTTCCAGTATTTGAGAACACCTTCTTTCTTCAAAGAGGATTACTCGAGGTGCATGGGACCCAAGACTCTCTCATTTCTGAATAGATTCAAAGGTCGTAGCTACTTCACAGTTGTTGAGAAAGATTTTGAAGTATTAAAGGGCCATCTGGAAACAATGGCAAACTGCACGCTTTCTTCAACGCTGGAGATGTTCGATTTAGAGGGCATTATTCTCTCGGTGCCCGAAGGCAAAAGCTTTGTTGTCGGTGCCACTCCTGTCATTATGATGAACCCTTATTTCGAGAAAAGGTATGCATCAACGAAGATGGATGACAAGCCTTACGATATTATGGGAGCTGTGATGATTCTTCCCGTCTCTCCAAAGACGGCCGTGATGCTCTATGACTCGCTTATTTATGATGTTGATTGCGAAGACGGGAAAGCAGTACTTTCCGAAGAGGATGTCGACAAAATAAACACTGCCGAAATCTACAATAGTGATATCGACGGCGGGGTTGTCTACTCCGGGCTCGATACATCATATCTTGATTCACTCAAAGATAAGATTTCAGATACTCCCTTCAGAGCAGGATATGCATGGTTCACAGCAGCACGTTATCCTATAAGCATGCTTCTCTCGATAATGAAGATAAAGGATGAAGAGCAAAAGAACATTTCGAAGAATGCCAAAAAACCGCTTAGAGATTATGTTGTGAGTATGCGTGAGCACGACAAAATGCTGGAGAGAAGACGCTATGATGATTTTGGAGATAAAATGGTCGACAAGTTAAATTATGCTTCTTCTCTTCTCGGGATAGATGGTCAGTTTAAAAGTATGCCAGGCTATGAAGTATAGAAACTACTATGTACAGCGTGATTTGACCCGTGCATGGTCGGATGACGGGGAGAGTGTCGACTTATATAACCCAATCCATAAGGATAAGAGTGGAAAGCGGAAAATAGACTCCCTCTATTGTTTTGATTATCCCTCACTCAGCAGTAGGGATAGTGAAAAAGCAGAGATTATCGAGGGCTATTTCTCTCTGACTCTCTCTTTGCTCAAATCCGGCAATGTGAATATGTTTCATGAGGCTACCGAAGCCGCGCGGCAGTCGCTTCTTTTCCAGCATACACGTCTTCCTCTCTTCAATAAGATTGATTATATCATGTACGGGGACAGACAGACGGCAAAAGACCTATTTGAGCTCAAGGGAATTGACTACTATATTATGGATGAAGAGTATGTAGAGCTCTGCCAGAGCTTTTTCTCCCGTGTTCTCAACTTCGTGGAGTTTGATTCAATCGAGCTTATGGACCTCAAGCCCGTCCTTATCGATGCCCCAGAAGGTAAGACCTTCATAATCGGACCTTCGGCATTCAATGTGATGAATCCTTATTTCGAGAAGCGTTTTGTGAAGACGAAGTTTGTCGACAAAAATTATGACCTCCGGGGAACGGTGATGGTGCTTCCCGTTTCGCCGACGCGTGCACTCATGCTTTATGACCCTGCAGTTTATGATGGCGTCGGGGATAGCGGTATTACTCTTACTCCCTCCGATGTCGATATCCTCAACAAAGTCCAGATCTACAACAGCGACATAGACGGCGTCGTCTACAAGGGTGACAAAGCCAACCTTGACTCACTCACATCCTCCATTAAGCCTACCTCCTACCGTGACGGCTACGAATGGATGAGTGGCTATAGATTCCCGTTTTCAACGCTTCTGTCGTTCATGAGGATTAAAGATGATGCTATGAAAGCAATTGGCAAAAATGTAAAAACTCCATTGAGGCCTTTTGTCAGTGAAATAAGAGCTTACGAGTATGGGAACGGCTTCAGCGAGAGTTGTGACAATGGAATGAAGAAGCTTGACGAAAGATACCGCTGTGCTCTCTCATTGATTCAATCGGGGTGTTTCTGAGGAAGGGTGACGACGAAAGTCGTTGTTCCTTCCCCGCTTTTGACAGTGACGGTGCCGTTATGAAGGGTACATACCTTCTTCACGATGGCAAGTCCTATTCCGTTACCTTCCATCGAGTGCGACTTATCTGCCTGGTAGAACTTGTTGAAGATGTGCTTAATTGCTTCTTGAGATATGTCGTTTCCTCTGTTTGATATCGAAACGGATATATGAGAATTATTTTCTTCTATTTTTATGACAATCGGCTCATTTTCATAGGAAAACTTGATTGCATTGTCGATGAGGTTAATCCATACCTGCTTAAGGAGCTCCCTGTTTCCTTCTATGGTGTATTCATCATAGTCCATATCCATAGTGATGTTTTTCTTTGTCCATTTCTCCTCTAAGAGAACTACTACTGACCTTATTTCCTCCGAGAGGTTGAAGGATGAGATATCTCTCAAAATCGTCAGATTCTCAATCCTCGTGAGATTCAGCACATTGTTAGCCATCCTTGAGAGCCTGAGCGACTCCTCCTCTATGACGGATAGGTACTCCTCCCTTTCTTCATCTGACAGGTTCTTCTTTCTCAATAGTTTAGCAAACCCTGCAATCGACACTATCGGGGTTTTGAACTCGTGGGAGAAGTTATTGATGAAATCATTACTCAGCATTTCGTTATGCTCAAGTTCCTCAGCAGTATTGTTGAAGCTCGTTTCAAGCTCTTTGAAGAGAGGATGGGAGTTTATGGGCTTACGGAAATGAAGACGAGCACTGAAATCTCCGCTTCCGAGCCTGTTGAGCTGAGATATAAGTCTGTTGAAAGGCTTCAGCGGAACCTTTCCCATCGAGTTCGAGAGTATGAAGCCGATGACAAGACTCGAGCAGAATACAAAAACCGAGACGTCAAGCACCCCAATCTGGCCCTCAATTACCTTAATAATCCCGATTTTTGCCAGGATGAAGAGTATGAAGTAGGTAATGACCATTGCGCTACCGTTGATTGCAAATACGATTATCGACAACAGCAGTGCCAGTTCCAGTCTCTCATTGCGCTCTTTCTTTGTCATACCTTCTTTATCGCCTTATATCCGATACCCCTGACGGCCATGATTTCAAATTCCTTCCAGCCTTCGAATCTCTTTCTGAGTCTTCCTACATGTACCGTAACTGTCTCCCAGCCCGTATCGCTGTCGGAACCCCAGATTTCATCCATGAGCTGTATTCTTGTGAAAATCTGTCCGGGGTAGGAGAGGAGCTTGTATAAAAGTAGGAATTCCTTCTGCGGAAGTTCCTGCGTCTTCCCGTTCTTTGTAACTGTAAATGAATTGTAGTCCAGAGTTACATCCCCGATTATTATCTTCTTCTCGTTGACAATCTGCGC
Organism: Ruminococcus intestinalis; assembly: GCA_963648635.1. Lineage (GTDB taxonomy): Bacteria > Spirochaetota > Spirochaetia > Sphaerochaetales > Sphaerochaetaceae > Ornithospirochaeta. Next base: position 18,591 of record CAVJEL010000016.1, on the reverse strand, counting down.
GCGCCTTAGGAGTGCTTTTATCCTGAGAACAAGTGTTTCTTCATCTACCGGTTTTGTCATATAGTCATCGGTTCCGACCAAAAAACCTTTCTTCTCGTCAGGTCCTTGATGCTTTGCCGTAAGCATTAAAATCGGGAGGTTGCTTCCACTGTCCCTTATTGTCTTTGTAAATTCATAGCCGTCCATACCCGGCATCATAATGTCGAGAACAACAAGGTCTATATGTTCTTTCTCCATTCTGGAGAGAGCCTCTTCTCCATCCGTAGCCGTAGTGACGGTGAATCCTTCATTTTTAAGCACGGCCTCGAGGAGCATCCTTGTATGCTTATCATCATCCACAACAAGAATATGAAACATTGTATCCTCCACATTTATGCTACATCATCGCTTTCGATTAAACCATTATTCTTTTCTCTTTTTGGCGAAAAAACTGACACTGCTGTCAATAAGGAGATAGAAAAGGAAGAAAGTCACAAAATTTTGAAACAAAATAGTCAAAAAGAAAATTGTTTACAAATTAACAACTAAGTCAATCAATAGGCTACTTACTAATTATCAGAGCGTAAAAAAACCGCAGAAGGCAACAGGCCAAATACATTGTTTCATCTATGAAGGAGTCCCGGCCTCCTCAAATCCTATGGATGTATAGGGGGTGATATTATGAGCTTTACCAAGATATTGAAGATAATTCTTCTGATACTTGAAGTAGTCGACTATATGTCCAATCTCTTTAGCAAAATAATATCACGCTTAAAAGCTAAGAAGCGGGATAAATAATAATCCCTATTTTTGACCAGCTACCTTGCGGTATCTTTACACTTATCAGGCTACAGCTTTCGTATTGAGTTGTCAATATTTTTTGCTCCATAATATTGATGATTTTATTTAAATGCAAAGAATTGATTATTTAAATGAAGATTGTTCCAGCCGGCGGATGTAGAGATTTTTGTTATCGTGAATGTTTAAGAGGAATTTGTCCCGAATCGATGATAATTCTGCGTAACGATATTGAAACCTTTGAAGATTTATGATGGGGAGTGATGACTTGGATAGTGACCCTATATCCGTAAAAGCCATCATGTAGTCAGAGATAGAGTGAAATCCTAATTATCTTGGAATTTTATAGTAAAAAATAGTTTAATGCTGTAGAACTAAGTCCGAATATTGTGATAGTATTAAACTACCTTAGCAATAAGGTGGCGCTGCAACAGCAGGCGGCTGGTCAAATTCATAGTTAATCATCTATGGAGGAGGCCTGGCCTCCTCAAGTCCTATGGATGTAAAGGAGGTGATTTTATGTTCTTGATAAGGATACTGAAGATTATTCTTCTTCTCCTGGAGATAGTAGATAATATTCTCAATCTCTTAAACAAGCGAAAATCCCGCTTAAAGGCAAAGAAGCGGGATAATTAACCTCAATTTTTTTGACCAGCTGCCTTGCGGCGTCTAATCTATTATTAAATTACAGTTTTTGAGCAGGGTTGTCAACTTTCGAGAGCTGATGTGTGGAGTAATTTTATGCTTTTGTTATCGATTTTCTCCCAGTGTTAGGTCACGATAATCTTTATGCTTTTCTCCACGGGTATTATGCCGTCGTCGATGGTGAATGTTACCCTATATTCTCCTTTCACAGGACTAGGCCATGTCAGAGTGTGGGTTTCTGGATTGAAAGTGGCACTAATAGGAAGATGTGAGGCAGAATAGGTAAGGCTTTCGTCTGCTAATACCGCATTCTTGATTCCTTCTGTTTCAACGCCCGGATTTCTTGCAGATATTGTCAAAGTAAGGCTTTCTCCACTCTTTATTGTAACATCTACTGCATTCTCAAAGAATGGACGATATACGGTGACGGGGAGAGAGTAGTCTTTACCGTTATATGTCCAGGGGGCAGTGCTGTAGTAATAGCCTTTAGTTATATCTGCAACAGTCGGGTAGGGATAAAGCGAGTCGGACGGTGTTCCTCTCTCTGGGGTGTTTACCGTCCAGAATAGGATGTCTGCTGTGTCGATGCCGGATATCTCACTATTCGTCGTTGATATATACGGGTAGTCGGGAACAAACTCAAATCCTGTTCTTCTTTTGTAGTTGTTGCTGATAAAAGCGACTTTTTTTACGTCTTTCTTACTTTCGGCGTCGAGAGAATTGAATGTGACAGAGTGGCAGTCGTCGAGGACAACGGCGTGTCTTTCGTCATCAATTATGTAGCCTAGTTTCACGTTCTCTATCGTTATGTTCTCTGTGTGCCTCAGATACATTCCGTAAGCCGGAAGGATGCCGAAGATAGATGGCTCTGGGTACTCCCTTGCCATCTCGGGAACGTTGTATGGGTCGTCAAACCATCCTTTTTTCTCCTCATCCCAGTCGACTCTCGGGAGGAGTGCATTAGTCTTTGTAAAGAATGTGTTTACGAGCCACGGTAAACTCTGCACCTGCGGCTTTGTCATATATTGGGTGTAGCTCCACTTTGTCGAGAGCTGCTTCTGTTCGACAGCATCAATCATCCTCAAGCCGCCACGGTATTCAACTGAGACATCCTTGATTGTTATGTTCTTCAATAGTGAGTCGACAAGGCCGGAGAGGATTATTGGATAGCGCGGATCTGCATTCTTTACGCTGATATTGCATATTGCAATGTTATATGCTGATGCAGGCTTTGAGTAGGCTACGGCATCGGCGTATAATGCTTTCTCTTTCGGAGATATTTCTCTTGAGTAGTCTGTTGTGTATTTACCGTTTTCCCATTTCTTGAGGTAGTACCTTCCGTTTTCTTCTGTGAAGTTTGACGCGTTTATCTTCAATGGGCTTTTGCTGTCGATAACGGGGATTTTCACGCCGTTCGACATTTCGGCGCCGTATAGATTGTACGAGGGAACAGGGTAATAAGATACGGTGGGGTACTCCGTATATTCATACTTACTCTCTCTGCTGTTTTGTGGAATAATCCAGCCGGTATTGGTAAGTCTTATATTGTTTTTCTGGTTGACTATATCGTCTGTAGTATTTCCAGTTACAGGATAGCGGCCACGGTTACCGGTACGGATGAAAATGGGTGAGGATGAGACGTCTTCCATTTTGGAGTTTACAAAGAGGATGTCGTGTACATCGCTCCCGTCAACGGCCTCGATTGAAAATCCTCTTGACCTCTTGAACAAAACGCCGTCAATTGTAACTCTGCTGTAGCCGCATGTAGACTCCGTTCCGAACTTGACTCTCGCTGTCGGGCCGTCCTTGTCAGTTGCAACAAGTTTATTCTCAGTGTATGTTCCGGCAATAACAGAGCCCGCATCATATCCTGATACCGTACAGTTCTTTACAAGGCAGTTATATACGCTCTTGAATATTCCTGCGCCGTATGAAGCTTTGAAGACGATGGCGTCGTCCGTCAGGGAGTTGAATCGTGAGTTGATGACGCTTACATTTTGTGAGCAGTCTATATCTAGCGCATCACGGTTTGTGTCGACGGTTATCGAGTCTATGAGGACATTGCTCGAGCCCTCGGTAATTATCGCAATGTGGCCGGAGTTGAGAACGTTTATTCCCTCTAGTACGATGTTTTCACACCGCACGAGTGAAATACCCTTGTTGCCGAACCATCTATTTATTTCTCCGCTACGGCGAGCAGGGTCTTGTGGGTCCCAGCCGTCTAAAACATAGTCAATGCTCCCATCCTCTCCAAGCTGGCTGCCGTTGATAAGTCCCCCGCCATATATCATGATGTTCTTCTTGTCACCACCATAGAAAAGGCTATTTTGAAAATAGGAGTGGGCGTTGTCCTGTAAACCTACGTAAATGTTACATTCAGGCTTTAGGTAATTTCCGGGAGTGCCGTCTGAAAAGAAATCCTCCGCTTCCTTTTTTATCGAGCCGTCAGGGTTATAAATTCTTGTCTTTGCAGCTTCTAGCACAGCGCCTTTCTCGAGCTTGATGTTGACGTTATCCTTCAAAACAATTGTATAGGTGCGGAAAGTTCCGGGAGGAATAATCACTGTGCCACCTCCCGAGTGTGAGAGGGTATCAATTGCCATGTTGATTATCTCTGTATTCTTTATTGCGTATGTGTTTCTGTCTCCCTCACTTCGTCTTTCGAGGGAGTGTGCGCCACACTCCTCGATATTGAGAGTTTTATCTTCCTTTATGAGAGAGAGTTTTGTTACCGCAGCACCTACCGCAACTGCAATTCCGAGAAAAAGAGTCTTTCCGTCAAGAATGACGTATGTATCTTTGTTTACAGGACTTGAGTAAATGGCGAGTGTGGTGACAATTAAAAGTAATACGATGACAAATGCTCTCTTCACGGCTTTTTTCTCCTCTCTGATATTATGTTTCGCATTCCATTTTTTTCAACATCTCTTTTGACTCAAGTTTCGTTTCAGTTTAGAATTCTTTGTTAATTTCTTGATGAAAATAGAATAAGTGACAATGAAATAACAATTTGCCGCTTAAGGGGAGTTTTATTATGAGAAAAGTTAAAATCATCACAGATTCCTGCGCGGATCTCAGTGCAGAGCAGCTTGAAAAATACGACATAGACTATGCCAAGATGTCGACACTTCTCGACGGGGCTGAATCACCGGCACTTCTTACATGGAGTGACAAGGAAGTTCATGACTTCTACAACATAATCAGGGGCGGAAAGAGAATTACGACTGCACAAGTTTCAGTCGACGAGTTCAACCGCATTTTCACAAAGTACCTTGATGAAGGTTACGATATTGTCTACATCGGATGCTCATCAAAGCAGAGTGGCTCTGTAAATACTGGTTTTGTCACAGCAAAGAAGCTTCTTGAGAAGTATCCTGATGCATCAATCTACACAATCGATTCACTCAACGCCACAATAGGAGAGGGTATGCTTGCCATGGAGGCAGCAAAACTCTGTAAGGAAGGAAAGAGCGCAGAGGAAATCAACTCCTACGTCCTTTCAATCCGCAAGAACGTCCAGGAATTTGCTACTGTTCATACACTCGAGCACCTCAAGAAATCAGGACGTGTATCTGCTTCCTCTGCTTTCTTTGGAAACTTGATGGGAATAAAGCCTATTCTTATCGCTGATGCTGAAGGCAGACAGGCTGCATTCAAGAAGGTTAAGGGCAGACAGAATTCCCTCAACGAGATTGTTGCTCTCCTCAAGGAAAATATTACAGATCCGCAGAACCAGACTGTATACATCTCTCATGCTGACTGCAAGAAGGAAGAAGTCGAGGCACTCGTAAAGCTTGTAAAGGATGAAATCAACCCGAAGGATGTATCTGTCGGGTATATCGGGCCTATCGTTGGCGCATCCACAGGTCCTGATACAATCGGAGTATGGGCATT
>CAVJEL010000016.1:11515-12986 GCA_963648635.1 Ruminococcus intestinalis | reverse complement strand
ATGTGGAGTGGATTGAGCTCGACGATGCCTTCAGGGTTATATACGGCGGGCCCGATGGTTTTGACGCGACTCTTCCTGTCGGCCTCGAGGCTTTTCTGTCGAAAATTGAAGAGCTTGTCCCTGGAAGTAGGGAAAGCGTTAGTGCCTTCCTTTCCCTTGCCGATAGAGTTGACGAAGCTCTTCTCTATATGGGTAAGGGGAATGTTGATCCGACTGTCCTTGTTAAGGAGCATTCTGATTTCCTTTCTCTTGCATCCCACAGCATAGATGAGTGTCTTGATGCACTTAAGGTACCGAAAAAGGCACAGAATATACTTAAAACATATTGGCCGTATCTTGGGTCTAATCCTTCCGTTATGGATTGCGCACACTACCTGATGATGATTATCCGCTACATAAGAGGCGGTGCCGTCATAGTCAAGGGCACATCGCACTCGTTGAGCCTTGCGCTTGAAGATGTTATAAGAAAGAACGGCGGGGACGTCAGATACAACACAGAGGTCGATAGAATTCTTGTTAAGGACAGTAAAGCGTACGGTGTAAGAGCTGGTGGTGAAGAGATTTACTCCGATTATGTTATTACATCTGCTTTCCCCGATAAGGTTTACTCCTCGATGATAGAGAAAAGTGAAGTTCCTTTCGAGGCATTGAGCTTTTCTAATAAGAGAAAGCAGGGAAAGGAATTTGTTGTTGTCTATCTTGGCCTCTCGAAATCACCCGAGGCGCTCGGGATAAAGGATTATACCGTCTTTTTATACCCTTCGACCTCCTTTGATGGGTTATGCTCTTCTCTTGAAGACGAAGATAAGATTTTCCTTATTGCAAACTGTCCCAATGTTGTTGATAGAAGCGCAAGTGAAGAGGGAACATCTATATTAATTCTAACAACAATGTTTGAAGAAGGCGTTTGGGGAGATATAAGACCTGAGGACTATGCTGAGGTCAAGAATAAAATTGCAAATAAACTTATAGACATATATGAGAAGAGGACAGGAGTAAAAGTAAGAGATTCAATCGAGGAGATTGAGACTGCGACTCCCGTTACCTTTGCGCGCTATCTCAACACCCCCGGCGGTACTCCTTACGGCTATTCCTCCCAAGCTTGGGACACAATAATCCCACGCATAATGAGTGCGAGAAGCGAGAACTGGATAAAGAATCTATATTTTGCCGGTGCTCACCAGGAAAGGTCCCTCGGCTACAGCTCGACCTATGCTAACGGCATCGACAGGGCAAAGAGAATAATGAAGGAGGCATGGAAGAATGGATAGACTACTTACTTCACTTGACCCCATGCTTCTTTTCAAAAAACTCGAGGAGAGAAAAATAGCAAGGGAGAGTAATGATGGGAATGTGGAGATAAAAGAATCTCCTGTTAATATTCTTTCTCGTCGTCTTCATCCCTCATTTCAGTACATGACTGTATCTAGTGTGAAAGAGAGTAAGGGGGCAAAGACTTTCCGCCTTGTTC
>CAVJEL010000016.1:6024-10955 GCA_963648635.1 Ruminococcus intestinalis | reverse complement strand
GAGAAGATGATTGAGTTTGTAGATAATGAGCTCTCACTGATGGGAATCGAGAAGAGAAGAATCAGACACGATACAATGAATGTAACAATCTCCTCTCCCGTGGAGAAGAAGGTTGAAGTGAGGGTTGTATCTAATGGAGTCGAGACACTTCTTTCCGGCTCGAGCGGAGAGACACTTCTCACGATTCTTGAAAGAGGTGGCGTCAAGGCGCCTTCTTCATGCCGCTCGGGAGAGTGCGGATTCTGTCGCTCACTCTTGAAAAAAGGCGAAGTATTTATACCTCAAAGTGTAGATAAAAGACGAAAAAAAGATAGAGACTACGGATATATTCATCCGTGTATTACATATCCTATGGGGGATGTAGAAATCGAGATATTTCCACCTGAAGGATTATATAAGGAAGATTAAACAATGAAAGAAGAACAGACAATTGACGGAATCTTACTAGCCAAAATGATACGTAAGGGCGCCGAAAGCCTGAAAATGCACGTTAAAACAGTAAACAACCTCAACGTATTTCCCATCCCCGATGGTGATACTGGCGACAATATGCTACTTACATGTATGGGAGGCGTGGAGAGTATTTCTCCCCACCTTTCATCTGACGTATCGAGCGTAGCCGATAAGGTCAGTGACGGCATGCTTTTATCGGCAAGAGGAAACAGCGGCGTAATACTTTCCCAGATATTCGAGGGCATGGCGAAGAGCCTTGAGAAGGCAGAGACAGTCGACTGCGACCTCTTTATAAAGGTACTTAAGGGCGGAACTCAATATGCGTATTCTGCAGTAATGGAGCCCACGGAGGGTACAATCCTGACGGTTATGAGACTTGCCACAGAGTATGTTTCAAATAAACAGTATTCATCAATTCCTGAGCTCTTATCTGACTTTTTAGAGGAGGCGAAACGGACACTTGAAAAGACTCCGGAGATGCTCCCCGTGTTGAAGAAGGCGGGAGTCGTGGACTCGGGTGGAGCAGGACTCGTATACATAGTCGAGGGAATGATTAAGGCCTTGAACGGCGAAGAGGAAAACGAAGAAGAGGAGAGCCTCGAGTTCGAGGGAGAGGGTAAGACCCAGGAGCTGGATTTATCTCTCTTCAACGAAGACAGTGTACTTGAATTCGGTTATTGCACTGAAGTCCTTGTCCGTCTCCAGAGGGCCAAAACAGATATCGAGAACTTCGATGTGAACATCATCAAGGATTACCTCAAGACTATCGGTGACAGTCTTGTCACATTCAAGAACGGAAGCATCGTCAAGGTCCATGTCCACACAAAGACCCCCGACAAGGTACTTTCCTTCTGCCAGAAGTATGGTGAATTCTTGAAGATTAAGATTGAGAATATGTCTCTCCAGCACAATAATACAGAGGCCCCCCGTGATGACAGGGAGGAGAAGAAGACGGAGAGGAAGAAATACGGTGTAGTTGCTGTATGTGCAGGAGAGGGGATTAAGAACCTCTTTAAAGAGCGCGGCGCTGATGTCATAGTCGACGGCGGGCAGAGCATGAATCCCTCGACTCAGGATTTCCTTGCAGCCTTCGACACTGTTAATGCCGATACAATCTTTGTTCTTCCCAACAACGGCAACATAATACTCGCTGCCAAGATGGCAAAGGATATGTATAAGAAGTCGGATGTAAGGGTAATCGAGAGTAAGACTATCGGTGACGGTTATGCTTCTCTTTCAATGTTCAACGATGAGGGGACTCCCGACGAAGTCGAGAGGGACCTTACTTCGGCAATGGAAGGCGTTACGACTGCCGAGATATCGAAAAGCATAAGGGACGCTGACGGCGTTAAGAGCGGGGAGTATATAGGCTTCTCCGGAAAAGATATCCTCTTTGCAGATGAAAAAAGAGGAAACACAGTTCTGGGTACCCTCGATAAGCTCGATTTATCCTCATCCTACGACATAGCTCTTTTAATCTACGGGAAGAATGTTTCTGAAGAGGAAGCTGAGAAGACAAAGAGTGAAATCGAAGAAAAATATCCAATGAAGGAAGTCTATATTCTTGACGGAAATCAGGAAATTTACGATTACATAATTATTCTGGAGTAATAGCAATGGAGAATTATTATCTTTATATTCTGGTAGCTCTTTTCTCGTATCTTATTGCAGGCTGGAACCCTGCAATAACGCTATCGAAAGCAATATATAAAAAAGATATCCGCACCCTCGGAAGCGGAAATGCGGGCTTTACGAACTTCAAACGTTCCTTCGGCTCGAAGTTGGCATGGGTTGTCCTTGCTCTCGATATAACAAAGGGAATTGTTGTTGTATATACTTCTGCTCGTCTCTTCGAGAGCACATACGGCCTCTATCAATTCGGCGCCGTATACTCAGGCTTTTTCGCAGTCATCGGACATTCGTTCCCTCTCTGGTATTCCTTCCGCGGTGGCAAGGGCTTCCTTGTGAGCCTTTCGACGATATGGGTTACGGATTACAGGGCAGGGTTAATTGTAACGCTGTTGATGATAGTTCTCCTTCTTACAACAAAGTACATGTCTCTCTCGACTGTCCTCTCCATTTTAATAAGTCCTTTCCTCTTATATATTTTCAAAGCCACATGGAGTGTTGTCTTCTTCGACACGTTGATGGTGGTCTTTGTAGCGCTGCGTCACTCGGCCAACTTCAAGAGGCTTAAGGAAGGAAAAGAGTCCAAATTCATACTGGGCTCACATTGATTGAGGTTTTTTAATGAAGAAATACCGTGCCGGAATAGACATCGGGAGCACAACAGTTAAGCTTGTTGTTCTCGACGAAATGGACAGAATAATCTTCGCTGAATATACACGACATCACGCACATACAAAGGAAACGCTATCCTCCATCCTTGAAAAGGCAAGAGAGAAGTTGGGTGAGTGTGAACTTGAGGTCTCTATTACAGGGTCGGGAGCGATAAACCTCTCGAAAGCACTTAATCTGGGCTTTGTTCAGGAGGTTGTTGCAGTTGCAACAGCACTCAAGAAGTATGCGCCCCAGACGGACTGTGCAATAGAGCTCGGCGGAGAAGACGCCAAGATAATCTACTTCACAGGCGGTATGGAAGAGAGGATGAACGGTGTATGTGCAGGAGGTACCGGGTCCTTCATCGACCAGATGGCGTCGCTATTGGAAACAGATGCCGCGGGACTCAATAAGGAAGCGGAGAACTACACTAAAATTTACCCTATAGCTGCACGCTGTGGAGTATTTGCCAAAACAGATATCCAGCCACTCATAAATGAGGGGGCAGCAAAGGCAGACCTTGCCGAGTCTATTTTTCAGGCTGTTGTCAATCAGACGATATCGGGCCTGGCGTGCGGGCGTCCAATTGAGGGCCACGTTGCATTTCTCGGGGGTCCACTCCATTTTCTACCCGAGCTCAAGAAAGCATTCCAGCGCACACTTCAGTTAACACCCGAGACAACGATTGATCCTCCCCAGTCTCATCTCTTTGCTGCAGTTGGAGCAGCATTCGAAGGAGGAGAGGGGAAGAAGTATACTATCTCCGCTCTCATTGAGAAGCTATCCGAGGACCTCAAGGTTACATTTGAAATGCCTCGTCTTGAGCCACTCTTCGAGAATGAAAAAGAATACGAAAAGTTTCTTTCGCGCCATGAAAAAGCTAATGTCGTAAAGGGCGATATAAAAACATATAAGGGATTATGCTTCATAGGCCTAGACGCCGGATCAACGACTACGAAGATGGCAGTCTCTGGAGAGAAGGGCGAGCTTCTGTTTTCCTATTACATAAACAATAAAGGTAATCCTATAGAAGCAGCAAAACTTGCATTCAAGGCTCTGGGTGAAGTCCTTCCCGAGAGCGCGGTAATAGCATCAAGTTGCTCCACAGGATACGGCGAAGCGCTACTTAAATCTGCCTTCAGATTCGATATGGGGGTTGTCGAGACAATTTCCCATTCAACAGCCGCATCATTCTTTGACCCTTCTGTCGACTGTGTTCTCGATATAGGCGGGCAGGATATGAAGTGCATTCGTCTCAAAGACGGAGTAGTCGACTCAATTATGCTCAATGAGGCATGTTCCTCAGGCTGCGGATCGTTTATCGAGAACTTTGCTTCTTCCCTCGGCTACAGCGTCAGTGATTTTGCCGCTTCGGCTCTTTTTGCCAAACACCCTGTCGACCTCGGCACAAGATGCACAGTCTTCATGAACAGCAACGTAAAACAGGCACAGAAGGAAGGTGCGTCCGTCAGCGATATATCTGCCGGGCTCGCATACTCTGTAATCAAGAATGCGCTTTATAAGGTAATAAAGCTATCGTCAGCAGAGGAACTTGGGCGTCACGTTGTCGTTCAGGGCGGAACATTCTACAACAAGGCTGTACTGCGGGCCTTCGAGAAGATACTCGGAACTGAAGTAATCTGCCCAGATATCTCGGGCGTCATGGGGGCATTCGGTGCATCCCTTGTTGCAAAGAACAATTATGAGGGCCGTTCTTCGACGATGATGAGCCTTGATGAAATAGCAGGCGTTACTTATAAATCATCATCGGTACATTGTGGCGGGTGCAACAACAACTGTGCACTCACTATAAGCACATTCAACAACGGCATGCGCCACATAAGCGGAAACCGCTGTGAAAAGCCACTATCAAACGGCGATAAATCCCAAAAGGCTCCAGATATGGTCCTCTATAAGAGAGAGCGTATCTTCAACTATCCGAGCCTCGAAGAGAAGGAGGCCGTAAGGGGGACAATCGGAATACCGAGGGTTCTCAATATGTATGAGAACTATCCTTTCTGGGCGACATTCTTCAAAGAGTTGAAGTTCCGTGTTGTACTTTCACCTTTCTCGACAAGAAAAATCTACGAGATGGGAATCCGCACTATTCCTTCCGAGTCGGAGTGCTATCCGGCAAAACTTTCTCACGGCCACGTTGAATGGCTTATAAATGAAGGTGTGAAGACCATCTTCTATCC
>CAVJEL010000016.1:3447-5600 GCA_963648635.1 Ruminococcus intestinalis | reverse complement strand
GAGGACAGCCTCCCTGTAGATTTCGAGCCATCGCGCCCACTGCGTGTTGTCGACCAATGGGTTTTCCACTCGAGGCTTTACAACGCTGCCGAGTTTGTCGCGCGCCACGAGAATATGGAGCTAATTCAGCTCAATTCGTTCGGGTGCGGACTCGACGCAATAACAACGGACCAGGTTAATGAGATACTCGAGCACTACGGTAAGCTCTACACAGTTTTAAAGATTGATGAAGTTGGTAACCTCGGTGCAATCAGAATAAGAATCAGAAGCCTTCTATATGCAATGGATATGAGAGCGAGAATGGGGAAGAAGGCTTCTCTGACGCCCCTTGTATATAAGAGGGTGGAGTATACAAAAGAGATGCAGAAGGCAGGGTATACAATACTCGCGCCCCAGATGAGCCCTATCCATTTCGACATAGTAGAGCCTGTCTTCAGAAAACACGGCTACAATCTTGTCATTCTCGGTAATGACAACCGTGCCGCCGTAAATGCCGGGCTCAAGTACGTCAACAACGACGCATGCTACCCGAGTATCGTAATGGTTGGACAGTTCATGGATGCAGTCCTCAGCGGTAAATATGATACCGACCACCTTGCAATCGTAATGACACAGACTGGCGGTTGCTGCAGGGCAAGTAACTACCTCTCGCTCATAAGACGTGCACTCAAGAAGGCCGGGTACCCCAATATTCCTGTGATATCACTAAACGCCAACGGGATGGAGAAGAATGAGGGATTCTCCCTTACGCTTCCTCTTATAAAGGATGGTATAAGGGCCATAATCTACGGTGATTTGCTGATGAGGTGCCTCTATCATGTAAGGCCTTATGAGAAAGTCAAAGGCTCGGCAGATGAGCTTTATAATAAGCTCAGAGATATAGCTATTGATTCAATTCTCAATCCGAAGACAAAATACTCCTACTCTCAGGTCTGCCACATGATTGTATCCGAGTTCGACTCATTTGAAATCGACGAGAGCATAAAGAAGCCGAGAGTCGGCATTGTCGGTGAGATACTTGTAAAGTACATGCCACTAGCAAACAACCATCTTGTTGCGCTCCTCGAGTCGGAAGGAGCGGAGGCAGTGGTTCCGGACTTCATCGACTTCTTCAACTTCTTCATATACAGCTACCAGTATAAGGTTGAATACCTGGGTTCTGCGAGGAAGAAGTGGGTAATATCGAAAGCGCTCTTGAGGCTGATAGCGTCAATACGTAAGCCGGCAGTCAAAGCACTCGAGGAAAGTAAGCGCTTCGAGCCTCCTGTCGATATTAAAACCATTGCAGATATGACAAAGCCGTTTTTATCGATAGGTAACCAATACGGAGAAGGGTGGTTCCTTGCCGGGGAGATGATTGAGCTCATTACCCACGGCACTCCCAATGTTGTCTGTATACAGCCCTTTGCATGTCTTCCGAACCATGTAGTGGGTAAGGGTGTAATAAAGGCGCTTAAGAAGGCATATCCCGAGAGCAACATCGCTGCCGTTGACTACGACCCGGGTGCTAGTGAAGTCAATCAGCTCAATAGAATCAAATTAATGCTGAGTATTGCAAGAAAAAATATGGAGTGATAGAGAGGGGAGAGCCCTCTCTATCATAAAGCGACAATGCGGTAACCCTTAGAGTTATAGAGCCTGTGGGAAATCGAGATAACGGTACGGCCCTTTGAGAGTCTCTCTATTGCTTCAAGAACTCTTCTTTCCGTTTCTGAATCAAGCGACGAGGTCATCTCGTCCAGGAGAAGTATCTCGGGATTTGTGACTACAGCACGCGCACAGGAAATAAGCTGCCACTCTCCGAGGGAGAAGAGGCTCTCCTCGCTTTCTGTGTAGAGCCCCTTCTCGAGAGATAAGACTTTCTCCTTCAAGCCGACCATATCAAGGGCCTTTTCTACGTCCTCGACGGTAATTGAGTCGTCGTAGAGTGTTATCTCGTCAATGAGTCTGCCTCCAAGTCGCTTTATGTCCTGCTCGACAACTCCTATCACACGGCGTCTTATCTCGTCAGGGATATCTGAGGGTTTGACACCATCTATTGTGATAGTGCCTTCATCGGGCTCATATAGCCCCAAGAGGAGTTTGAAGAGGGTTGTTTTACCTTTACCTGTGCGCCCCGTGATGATTACCTTTTCGCCCTTTTTGATACTTAG
>CAVJEL010000016.1:0-3209 GCA_963648635.1 Ruminococcus intestinalis | reverse complement strand
AGTGACATGCCGAAAAGGGATAGCACGACTGTATTACCCGAAGACGAGAAAAGCATCACGATAGCTACAGTAATTGCATTGACTATGAGGATTACCGGGGAATATACAGCGTCGTAGAAATTGGACTTCTCCAAAGCTTTGTAGCTCTTCTTGAGGCTTCTGGAGTATTTCTCCTCCATATACCTATAGAGCGAGAGATTGTGTATAGTCCTTATATTCTCCATTGCCTCCGGCACCTCACCGTATTGGTCCTCTAGTGCCGTACGGTTCTCTTCTTCGGCCTTTAATGTCCTTTTCTGTACGTGACGCGTATAAAGAGCAAGAAGAGGAAGGACGAATAAAAGCACAATTGATAGTCCCACATTCTTGACGGCAATAACTGTAAGTAGTGATATGATTTTGAGCGCATCACTAATAAGCGATACTATCCCCGATGTAAAGAGACTCTCGAGTGTATCTACATCGCTGATAAGCCTCTCGACAGCTTCTCCTCCCCTGAGGGACGAGAGCGTCGACGCCTCTAGGTGTGTAAGTTTCTTCGAGAGCGAGGAGCGTAGACAGTGCGTAATCTTCTCGCCGAGAATCAAGAGTGTCGAGTTCTCAGTGCCGTCCAGAATACCGTCGATAAGGAGGGAGAGAAAGTAGAGTAGGGCATAGAATAGTGTGATAGCATCGCCGGACGAAATGATGTTGATAATCCTCTCGAGAATAAGGGGCGGAATTATTGCGCTTACTATGCTTAAAATGACACATAAGAGGGTGACTAGTGTCAGAGGGATGTGTTCTTTGATGGCGAAGAGTACAATTGAAGAGACAGAACTATATTTCTTATGCATTCTCTTTTCCTCCCGTTTCGCCAAGGTATAGATTCCGGTATTCTTCCTCTCTCTCCATCAAGGCCTCATGCGTTGAACATACGGCATTCCCATTAGATATGTACACAACCTTGTCGAGATAGGGGAAGTTATAGAGCCTGTGGGATATCAAGAAGATAATCTTGTCCTTCTTCCATGACTCAAGATAACGGAATATCTTATCCTCGGTCTTTCTGTCGAGTGCGCTGAACGGGTCGTCGAGAATAACGATGCTCCTCGGATGCGAGAATGTGCGCGCTAGGGAGAGCCTCTCCTTCTGGCCGCCGGAGAGTTTATTTCCCTCGGGGCCTATCTCTGTCTCCGTGCCGTCCTCCATACTCAAAACTTCGCCTTCGAAGTCGGATGCCTCAAGGTAGGGCATCACATCGCCCTCTTTGGAGAACAGAATGTTGTTTGATATTGTATCTGAAAAGAGCTCCTTATTGTGAGGAAGGTAGAGAGCCTCACTCCAGAGTTTCTTCTCGTCCATTCTAGAGAGCTCCTCATCTCCGTATTTGATTGAGCCCGAGTAGCTCATTTCCTTGAAAAGAACTCTCCCCAGTGCTGATTTCCCCGAAGCAACAGGGCCCGTTATCCCGATTATCATCCCCGAATGTGCATCAAGTGAAAGTGAAGAGAAGAGGGTGTGTCCGTCAACAGTGATTGAAACATCGCGCATCGTCACATCCAGCGGCTTATCGACTATTTCTTCTTCATCCTCGTGTACTTCCTTCATCAATGGCTTTATTCTCTCCCATGAAACCTTTGCCTTCTCAACGGAGGAGAAGAGCTTTCCGACCTTTGATGCTTTTACTGCCAATTTTGTGTAGGCCGAGAGAAATGTCGTGAGCGTAGCTATGTCCCAGAGCTTATAGCCCATCCCAAGGACATTTTTCGAGCCGAAGTAGAGTATGAGGACGACTCCCGCTTCAGCCATTATTAGATATAACGGAGGCAGTAGCGATGAGTAGATATTAGCCTTGACTGCAGTATTTTCGTATTTTGAAAGGTCTTTCTCATACATCTCCTCCTTTATTCTTTCCATGCCGAAGATACGGTAGGTGAGTGCATTCTTAACTCTGTCGATTGTAGCAGTGCTCAAAGTGGAGGCACTTCTCTTGTAAGAGCGTCCGCTTTCCTCCATTCTTTTCTTTATGAAGGATGCAGTTATGTACGAAAGGGGCGTGAAAACAAGGGAAAGAAAAGCAAGCCTGTAGTCGTAGATAAAAAGCATTACGGCATAAGAGACGATGACAACGCCGGTGTCGAATAACTCGGTTGTGAATTTCCTCATTCCTTCTGCCGTGTCGGTGGTATCTGAAAGGGCCTTGACGACGATTTCGCCCTCTCCGTCTTTTCTCAATTCATCTCGCTCTTTTCTGAGAAGGTTTGAGTAGATAACTCCTTTCATCCTTAAACTTATGTTGTTAGAAAAACGCCTTACATAGAAACGCTTGAAAAACCTTGAGCCCTGTACAATCAATGTAGTCGATAGATAGAGTATGACGGGAAGAATCATGGCTTTTCCGCCTGCCGTTTCTTTGAGTATGTCGTAGAGTGTTTGGAGCATGTTTCCTTCCAATCTGATGACTACGACTGACCCGATATTATATATAAGCCCAGTAAGCGTTACACCCAAAAGGACCTTCCATTCGAGAAAGAAGTAAGATGATATCTTATCTGGCTTGAACTTCATTTCTCAAAATGGGGAAAGCCCGCTCTGCTTTCTGCCTTTGATAAGGAATAAAGCCTATCGAGAAGGGAAGAGAATGTTTTCTTCTCCTCATCGCTCCAGTTTGATGTAAGGTATTCATAGAACGAGGCCTCAATCTCTTCCTTCGAACTCTTGAGCTCTTCGGCCTTGGCTGTCGGGTACAAAAGCTGGGATCTTCCGTCGTCAGGAGAGGACTTACGGAAGAGGTAGCCCTTTTCTTCGAGGTTCTTCGTTCTCCTTGCAATTGCGGCTTTATCTGTATTAAGTGTTTCAACTAGGTATGCCTGAGTGCATCCGGGATTATGCCTGAGGGCGTGGATTAAATCTATCTCTGCCGTCCCGACTCCCGTGCTTTTGAGTTTTTTCACGACAAGCTTTTCAGCTTCACGAGCTATCTTTGTTATTTTCCTTTGGGTAATATCCATAGAGTGCCTCAATTAGTTGTATATACAACGATGTATGTACAACTATATTTTATTTCAGTCAATAGTGTTTTCCAAATTACGTCAGGAAATTTGCCGAATTTCAGGCGATAACAGACTTTTTGTTCGTTATCGAAGAGAGCAACACTCAGAAACACCGGTTTTTTCCAAAAATGAGATTGAAAATCAGGCAAAGTTGACTTATCTTCTAATTGTAGG
>CAVJEL010000015.1:0-26972 GCA_963648635.1 Ruminococcus intestinalis | reverse complement strand
TACTGGAAGGAGATGGGTTCAATCGCAGGACAGAAAGGTCTTGACGGACTCACAATCAGATTCAACCTCGGATACGATAGATAAGAATAATTTAATTTCATACTGCCGGGATTTTTCTCTCGGCAGTTTTTTCGTTTATGCGCCGCTTTTTCAACATTCTATTCTTTATTCTCACTGTTACCTTGATGGTTATGATTTTCTTCTTCTCTTCGCAAAATGGGGAGGAGTCGGAGGGGCTGAGCAACAAAGTCGTTGTCTTTATTCTTAAGATATTCATCCGTGACTTTGATTCTCTTTCAATCGAGAATCAGGAAAACCTTGTTTCACGCTACAGCTTTATCGTTAGAAAAGCAGCGCATTTCTCGGAGTACATGATGCTTGCCTTCTCCTTCAATTCATACCTCTCAACGAAGAGTAAAGTGATGACATACCCAAAGAGGGGAGTGAGTGCGCTTGTATTCTCTGTGCTATATAGCATATCTGATGAGCTTCATCAATTTCTTTCGGACGGGAGGAGCCCAGCGGTAAGGGATGTACTCATCGACTCGTCGGGTGCTGCAGTCGGAGTTATGGTATCCCTAGTGATATTCTTCTTGATTGAAAGGGCGAAAAAAACTCCCTCGCCTGATATACAGCACGAGGGGCTTTGTTAAACGCGCACACAGGACCACTCCTGCATGTCTGGGACAGTCCCTTAATGGCGACCTGAATCTATTCATTTAAGTCCGTAATTAAAAATTAACACTTCAAAAAATATTTGTAAATACAAAAATTATATAAAAATTAAGTTTTTTTACTTTGTTTCTTATAGTTTTGATAGCTGTATTATTAAACAAGATTGTTATATTGTTTTATTTTGAATATTTAGTGTATATTTTGTTGGACTTTTATGTTTCTCATTGATTATTGTTGTATTCATTTAGATTATTGATTATCTTTTAGCCATGATTGGTTTTTTTATCAAAAAGTCATTTTTTGACGGGTGGGATAACTTCCTTCAGCTTGTCCTACAGAACCTTGTTTATACAGCATTATTGATTGGAGCGATTGCTCTTTTGTATTTTTTCGGCACTACTGAACTTGTTTTCTATCTATTGATTGTATTATCTGTTCTTGTCTTTTCCATCCTTCGTGGCGGTACGGCAGAGGTGACGAAGAATTACTCATGCTACATAAGTGAAACATGGAAACCTTTCTTCAATGGGATAAAGAGGAATATCGGACACTCGCTTTTCTTCTTCCTCGTTGTGATGATTCTTTTCTTCATGGTTTCATTCACAATTCCGTTCTATTCGTCTTTCGATAATACAATAGGACTTGTTTTGTCGCTGGTACTCTTCTGGGTTTTGATTTTCTTTCTTTTTGCGCTTGTCTATTATTTTCCTCTTATGACACATTTTCCTGGTGATAAGCCTCTAAAAACATTGAAGAAGTGCTTCATTGTTTCCTTCGATAATCCCGGAGTAACTTTGTTCCTTATACTACATATTATAATTGACAGTGCTCTTTCAGTCATAACGGCAGGGCTTCTTCCGGGGATGTGCGGTATTATGCTTTCCGAAAGTGATATCATGAAAATCCTTATGAAGAAATATGACTGGCTCGATGAAAATCCGGATAAAACTAAAAAGGATGTTGACTGGGATGAACTCTTGGAGGAAGAGAAGGAGACCATAGGGCCACGCTCACTTAAGGGTATGATTTTCCCGTGGAAATAGAAGGAGGGTGCTATGCGTGAAGTTGAAGTAAAGGCACATGTTGATAACTGGAAGTCTTTGAAAGAGAGAATAGACTCTCTATACGGTAAAGCGGAAGACGTTAATAAAAGCGATTTATATTTTGCCCTGCCGGGGGAAATCCATCAGGCATTGAGGATAAGAAACAACAAGGGAGTCCTGGAGCTCACGACAAAGAGGATGAGCTCTGATAGTCTCAGTGAGGACAATATAGAATACGAGGTTATGACAGATATATCTCAGGAGCAGACTGCGATATCATTCTTCGAGTGTCTGGGCTATGAAAAGTATTTCAGGAAGATAAAGTCCGGCTGGGAGTGGATGGTCGATTCAATTCACGTGGAATTGATGGAGGTTTCTGGCTACAGCTACAGAGAAAAAGGTGAAGAGAGGAATGTCGGGTGGTTTTTAGAGCTCGAGATTCTTCTTCCGCCGACGCTGAAGGTTGATTTACGCGAGAAACAGAAGTCGCTCTATGATTTGTTGTCCCGTCTCGGAATAAGCGAAGACAAAATCGAAACAAGAAGCTACAGGTCGATGATTTTGGAGAATTAGAATGGAATTCAGGGCACAGCATATACTTGTCAAGGACAAGGAAACAGCTGAAAAACTATATGATAGAATAAGAAAAGGTGAGAACTTCTCATCGCTTGCACACCAATATTCAACGTGTCCCTCAAAGGAAAAAGGGGGAGACCTCGGTTGGTTCAAGGAAGGTCAGATGGTGAAGGAGTTCGAAAACCAGGTCAGACGAATGGGGGTAGGGAGCATATCACATCCGGTGAGGACTCAGTTCGGCTACCATATCATAAAGAAAACGGGAGTGAGAGATTGATGACAATTTATACAGATGGCGGGTGTCTGGGAAATCCTGGCCCCGGAGGATGGGCTTTTGCCGTAGTGGAAGGGGATGAAATCATCTACTCCCAGAGCGGTGGTGATAAAAATACGACAAACAATAAGATGGAGCTTACAGCTGTCATCAATGCACTTAAATATGTACTCTCGACTTCTCAGGCGGAATGCACGATTCTCACTGACAGCCAATATGTAAAGAATGGCATAACACAATGGATCAAGAACTGGAAGAGAAACGGCTGGAGAACATCGAGCAGGGAAAGCGTGAAGAACGTGGAGTACTGGACAGAGCTCGACAGTCTCAATAATAGGCTCACTGTCACATGGTCATGGGTCAAGGGACACGCAGGAATCAAAGGCAATGAGGAATGCGACAGGCTCGTCAGACTTGAGAGTCAGAAGTTTCTTGATTGAGTGAATTAAGGTAGGAGTAGAAATCGCTCTCTATTGCAAGAGCAGCGATAGCTTTTTTATTCTCAGGATAGTAGATAATTGTTTCTCTCGAGAAGGCGTATGCTTCCTCTGTTTTACCGTCTTCAAGAAGAGCCTCGAGATAGAGGTCCCTCAATTCCTCGTCATGGGGCTCATAGCATAATACTTCACTGAGGGTAGAGATGTAGTTTTCCTTTTCTCCCGTTGTTCTTAAACATAAAGCCTTGAGCTTTAAAAAGCGTGTGTAGCCAGAATATAGGGTGAGAGCGTAATCACACTCTGTTATGCACTTATCCCAATCACCCTCAGTATATAAATAATAGACGTAGTTGTATCTGTTTTCGACACTTTCCTCTCTCTCAAGAGCACTCTTGTAGTAGAGAGAGGAATCGGTCTTTGCCTCGTTGACGAACTCTACGCTTTTACACGAGACGAGAAGAAGCAGAAATAAACTAACCAAGAACAGTCTTTTCAATTTCAATCACCTGGTCGCGGTAGAGATTGCATATCTGTGCGCCGTAATCAGCAATGAGCTGAATCATGTTTCTCGGCTCGGGACCTTTGTCTATTCCGTTGAGTCTGTCACCCGCATCTCCGAGTCCCGGAAGTATGTATGCGCTCTCGTTGAGAACTGGGTCCATCCAGAGGGTATATACCTCGGCTTCGGGGATAGCACGTGTGATACGGAGTGCACCTTTGAGCGCCGAAATGACGTTTATGAACTTTATCGAGCGCGGTTTTACTCCGTTTTCCTTGAGGTACTTCACAATCGTGACAAGTGAGCCACCGGTGGCATTCATCGGGTCGGCGAAGATAAGGTCTTTACCCGAAAGCTCGTCGAGGGAGAAGAATGACCTATCGAGGTCAAGTACATAGTCCATGTTGCTCTCCTTCTTGCTTTCGTCCCTCTTGATTTTGAAGAGTGCGAATGGAGTTATGGTCTCGTCGGAGGAGTAGTCCTGGAATTCCTTGCTGATAATCATACTCGGTAGAAGAGCGCCTCTGAGCATTACGCACATTACAGATGAATGGGCAAGTTCATCGACATTCGGAATTTTGTGCACAGCATAGTTAGTGCAGGGAAGTGTGACGGGAGTTCTTTGAATCATGCTGCGCTTGTTATTGAGACTTCTATCTGCAAACGAGTGTGCGAACATGAGCTCATACGCTCTCTGTATATAATAAAGAAATTCCTCGTGTCCTGTTTCCGGATTACGAAGTTTAGCAATAATTCTACTTGCCTCTCCGTGCTGTTCGCGCGGTGTTTCAAACGAATAAACGTGAATGCGGTCGTTGAGGGAGCAGACTTCCTTTAAAAATGACCCTATCTCGGCAGCGGATGCCGTCAACTCTTCTATCGCTTTTTCGTCGCTTGAGTTCTTTTCAAGCTTTGAACATGCGTCTAAGCTCTTTTTATATAGAGCGCCTACCTTTTCTATATTTTGTTTATCTTCATCGAGAAGAAAACCGTCCAAATCCTGGGCATGCAGAATAACTTTATTACTCATGAATAATCTCCTTGAAAGAAGGATAAAACAAAAAGGGGAAATTTAGTAGTCATTGTTTCCATCTTTCAATTTATATCTCATTTTTGCTACAATAAGCGAAGAGAGGTTAATTATGAATCTTGTTTTTCTAGGCCCTCCCGGAGCTGGAAAGGGCACAATAGCAGCAGTAGCCAAGAATTATCTTGGTGTTCCTCATATTTCGACTGGAGATCTCTTCAGAGCTAATATCAAGGGAGAGACAGAACTTGGTAAGCGCGTCAAGGAAATTCTCGCGTCCGGTTCTCTTGTTCCTGATGAAATCACAATTGAGATGGTGAGAAACCGCCTCAAGGAAGATGACTCTAAGAAGGGCTTTATCCTCGACGGTTTCCCGAGAACTATTGCACAGGCAGATGCACTTAGCGAGATGACGGATCTTGATGGCGTTATCAACTTCGTACTCAGCGAAGAGGAGATTATAAAGAGACTCAGCGGAAGACGTATGTGTAAGAGTACCGGGCGAACCTATCATATCCTCTTCAATCCGCCGAAGGTTGAGGGAAAGGATGATGAGACAGGCGAGGACCTTATCCAGCGCGATGATGATAAGCCCGAGGCAATCAAGCACCGCCTTGATGTTTATAAAGAGCAGACCGAGCCGTTAATCAAGTACTACAGAGATAAAGGCCTTGTCCTTGACTTAATCTGCACAAACGACCCTGAAGAAACGAACAGAAATTTCTTCGAATTAATCAAGAAATAATCTTACCTTCTATCGTTTTCGACCCCATTCTGATATACTCGGCGTGGGGTTTTATTATGATTGAAGTTTATTCAGCATTTTCATCGGATTTCGTTTCGCCACTCTTTCCGAAGAAGGGCGAAGATGTGGAGCTCTCGATTGTTTTTTCTTCCTCTCCCGATGAGGTTTTACTCAAGTATGACAGTGCAACGGGTCTTGTTTTCAATAAGAAAATGGAGAGGAAGGGGGAATATAACGGTATGGTCAGGTATTCTCTTGTCGTACCTACATCCCTCGACGAGACAAACTTTCACTACTATTTTGTCTTCTTCCTTGACGGGGCGAGCTACTATTACTCGAAGAAGGGAATTACCCGTATTATCCCATCTGTCAAAAACAGGTTTTCCCTTATAACTGGACTCAATGCTCCCGATTGGGTTGCATCCTCCACATGCTATCAGATCTTCCCCGACAGATTCTGTTCGTCAGGGCTTTCACGTGGTGCGAAAGCTGGGGAATATGAGTTCGACGGCGGGATGGTGACAACGCCGAAATGGACAGATGCTCCAAAGCCCTGGAATGAATCTAGATGCTGCGATTTCTATAACGGTGATTTGAAGGGAATAGAAGAGAAGGTCGATTACCTCTCTTCTCTCGGCGTCAATGCCCTATATATCAACCCGATATTCTCCTCGCAATCTGTTCACCGCTACGACACTGTGGATTTCTTTTCCGTTGACGAGAAACTCGGTGGAGACGAGGCTCTTATAAGCCTAGTTAACACCATGCACAAACACTCGATCAAGGTTATTCTGGATATCTCAATCAATCACACGGGACTTGAAGGCGTATGGCTCAAGAAGGCCATTGAGGACCCGGAGAGTGAAGAGAGGGGATTCTACTATTTCAATTCTGACGGCTCTGTGAGGTGCTGGCAGGACGTTAAGACACTTCCTCAGCTCAATTACAACAGCACTAAGCTCAGGGAGTATATGTACCGTGGTGAAAAGTCGGTCATGAAGAAGTACCTTGCCCCACCTTTTAATATTGACGGCTGGAGACTCGATGTCGCTCCGGAAGTTGCCAGAGCGGGCTCAGATCAGATGTGCCGCGAGCTCTGGAAGGATATAAATAAAGAGCTCAAGAGCTTCAAGAAAGCTTTGTATCTTGTCGGCGAGGACTGGGATGACACCGCTCCTTACCTCGAGGGTGATATCTGGGACGGCACGATGAACTACTACGGCTGCGGTCGCCCGATAAGATGCTGGATGGGTGAAAGGGATAGATTCCTCTCCCCGAAGGGTGAAGACACTAAGCCCGGACTCGATAAGAGCTGGAACGCGTATGAACTCTCCGACGCACTCAACGAAGCTTTGAATAGCGTTCCGGGGCAGACACCGTATTTCCAGATGAATCTCTTCGACTCCCATGACACTCCGCGCCTCCATAATCATAAGAAGGTCTATGACAGGGACATCTATAAAGGTGTTGTACTTCTTCAATATATGCTTCCCGGAATGCCGAGTACATATTACGGTGACGAGATACAGAACGATGGGACAATTACCTCAAACGAGGGCGCAAGATACCCCTTCGAGTGGAGAGAGGAGAGGGAGGACAAGGATATGCTCTCTTACTTCAGAAAGCTCGGGGAAATCAGAAACAGCAATAAAGATTTCTTCTATTCAGCTACGAGAATAAGACCCCTCGACGAGAGCGCAGTTCTTGTGGAGCGTATAGGTAAGGGCTTTACCTATGCTGCCGTCATCAATAAGGGAGGAAAGAGGGAAGTCGAAATCGACGGGGTTATGCCGTCTCTTGAAAAAGCATCCATTCTCCTGGGAGAAGGAAAAGCTAAGGTTAAAAACGGAAAGTTGTCTCTTGTCCTAGACGAGAAAAAGTCTCTTTTGATTTTGCTTGAGGAATAGTGAAAAAGACATCATCATAAAAGATGGAAGGATTATATGAAGAAAATATTTGTACTACTACTTTTTGTGCTTATGTCACTCTCGCTCTTTGCGTCTTTCAATGCAGAGACAAGTGACTACTATTTTTACGGCGAAAACGATTACGAGAAAGATTTTGAGTATCTGACAGAGTCACTTAAGACTGCCACAAGTGACAGCGAAAAGGCCCAGATACTCTGGAGACTGAGTAGGACTAAGCTTACTCTTACAGATGAAGAGAAAGATAAGGGGACATTGAGTAAGGAAGAGCTCCTTGCAGCCTATGGGGATTACAGCGCAAAGGATAAGTGTAGCGATGACGACAAAACATCGGCATTCTACTATGCCTATGCATCTCTCGAGCTCGAGGAGTCTCCCAACGCATATCATTGGCTGAGCTCCGCCGTCGGTCGCTGCGGCCAGGTAAGAGGTGCACTCAATAGTCTATCGAAGGCAGCGGGGATGAGGGACCTCGAGATAAAGGCCCTTGAGGATTTCTCGTCATTTGCTCTTGAGACTGACAGCTGGTATGTGCTTTCAATCCTTTATAAATCGCTTCCCGGAGCCCCAATCAGCTTCGGCAGCACCAACACGGCAATATCTTACATGCGTAAGTGCCTCTTGACGATGGATTTTACAAATAGAACCAACGGCACGAATTACCTTGAACTTGCCGAGCAGCTATACGAGCGCGACTGGAGCCAGAGTAAGAGAAGTAAGGAATTCCAGTCAATGCTTAAGTCCTACAACAAGGCAGTGAAGAAGGGCTCGGATTATGTGGAGGTCAACAAATACTTTGAGGGCTATCTGAATGAACAGGGTGCACCGTTCTATGTGCAGGCAAGACTTGACGAGATGTCCGATAGGAGTGAAGCGCTCTGCCTACTTGAGTATGCTAAGCTTGTCATCTCATCACGCCTACCTTATGCAAAGAGCACACTCAATAAAGAGAAGATGGAAGGGGAATTGGAGAAAATCAACGCACGCCTGAACGAATGGAAGTAAATAAGGATTATTCCTACGAGCCTTGTTTCGAGCAGGGCTCTTTTTTTTTGGGCCTTTTTTTACTGTTTCACCATTATAAGTAATAGTTTTCTTATCAGAACTATATGATTTTATAATAAAAGTGTTGCAAAGTGGGATAAAGTGGGATAAAGTGTCAGCATAGTATACGGATAGGAAGGATCAGGGATGCAGTTTCTCACAGGAATGTATGATGGAAAGATAGACGATAAAGGCCGTCTTTCTTTGCCGGCAAGACTGAGAACTGCCCTCTCTTCCGACCAGGTGGTGATTCTTCCGGGCCTGGATTCAAATCATCTGATGCTGATGACTCCCGACTACTTCGAAAACCAATTCTGCAAGCAGATCCTCTCAACCCCGCTTGCACTTATGGACAAGGAAAAGCGAATGCTCGTCAGGCGTCTTATATCGCCGGCACAGTATGTTGATATAGACTCCGCCGGAAGAGTCAGTATTCCGCTCAGAACAAGAGAAAGCGTAAACCTTACTCCTAAGAGTGAGGCACTTCTTGTCGGCACGGGATACGCAGTCGAAATCTGGAACAGTGCCGTATATGAAGAGGAAGAGAAGAGCGAGGATGTCTCGATTTCAGATCTCGCACAAAAGATATATGAGGAAGGTAAGTGATGGAATTTTTACATTACCCTGTAATGCATGATGAAGTACTCGAGTATCTTACTCTCCCGAAGGACAGGGAGAGTGTACTCATCGACTGTACTACAGGCGAAGGCGGGCACAGTAAGATGATGCTCGATAACTATCCACTCCTCACGGTTATCGGACTCGATAGAGACAGGGAGATACAACAGAAGGCAATTGAAAGGTTGAAGCCTTACGGAGAAAGGTTCCGCCCTGTCAATACATGGTTCAACGACTATCTCTCCTCGCGCGAGAGTGAGAGTGTCGACGGCGTTCTCTTCGACCTCGGTATATCTATATTCCACTATGAGGAAAGCGAAAGGGGTTTTTCGTTCCGTAAGGATGAAGAACTCGATATGAGGCTAGATTGTCAACAGTCCCTCACTGCAGAGAGAGTTGTCAACGAATATCCGGAGACAGCTCTTGCAGACACTATATATAAGTACGGCGAAGAGCGCTATTCAAGGCGAATTGCTAGAACTATCGTCGAGAAAAGAAGTGAAAAAAGGATAGAGACCAGCAAAGAACTGGCAGATATCATATGGCAATGTGTACCGCGCGAATACCGCTATGGCCACATACATCCGGCGACAAGGACCTTCCAGGCACTGAGGATTGAGGTTAATAAGGAGCTCGATAGGATTGAGCCGGCCCTAACCGACGCTCTCAGAGTCTTGAGAAAAGGGGGGAGGGTTGCCGTTATAACCTTCCATTCCCTGGAAGATAGAATTGTGAAGTGGACTTTTAAGGATAGGGCCGAAAAATATGGAGATATAAGGATTCTGACAAAAAAGCCAATCGTTCCGACAGATAAGGAGTGCGACGAGAATCCGCCTTCAAGATCAAGCAAGCTTAGAATAGTGGAGAAGATTTAACTATGAAGTACAGAGAAAACATCAGATCAAAAATGGATATCAGGGCAAAAATCATAATTATTGCATCCATTATCATCTCTTTTTTTGTTATACTGTTACCGTTATGGCAGAAGGGAATTACCAGAAGCAACCAGTATTCCATACTTATCGCAAAGGAAAGGCTTGAGAAGTTGGAAGAAGAGGAGAAGAGCCTCGTTGCTTATATCCTCGATGAGAATGCATTTGTCGACGGTAATGAATTGAAAGTGGCCGGAGTATAATATAACAAGTACGGGGTTGAGAGACATGTACGAAAGAGAGAGAGCACTGAGTGATATCGGAGCATATGACGACTACAGGGTAGTTGGCGAGAATGAGATTGAGGGTGAGAATGAGGGTTTCTTCTCGCCCTTTACTTACTTGTGTTTTGCACTTATCCTTCTTCTCTTCGGTCTTGTGACTCTCTTTTCCGCCTCTTATGACACAGCGCTCAAGAGTGGCGAAAAGTTCTATCACTATTTTCTCTTTCAAACTGTTGTAACACTTGTTTCTCTTCTTGTTGGTGCAGTTGTATCATTTGTGCCACTGAGGACGCTGAAGCACACATATTTTCTACTTATCCCCGTATACTTCGCGCTCGTAATTCTGTCGCTCACTACAAACTTACTTTCTAATGCTTATATATCCGAGGCCATTGGACTACTGGCTAACATTACGCTTTTGTTTCTTCTTTCTCATACTGTGGGCTTCATTAAGGCTAAAGAGAAGAACGGGATTTGGCTTATTGCCATAATAACCATAACGGTATTTATGCTCCTTAGCGAATCTCTTGTTGCAGGATTGGGATGGTATCTTCTTTCGGCATTTATAATTATAGCCATTCTTTATTCGCAGCGTGTTCGCTCGAGCTACATATTCTTCTTTTTTCTCACACTTATAGTGATTTTCGCTCTTGAAACACTTTTGTTTCCTTCCATTCTCACAAAATTCAGCAATTCAATTTTTCCTGTAAGCTCGGACATTTACTATAACAGAGACCTTTTTGAAGCGCAGAATGCAATTAGGGAAGGCGGATTAATCGGAGTGGGACTGGGTAACGGGCTCTATAAGCTCGGTATCATCAACGACATAAGCGGAATCTATATCTATGCATCCCTTGTTGAGGAGTGTGGGATAGTCGGAAGTTTTCTTATCATAATACCGGCAATCTTAATTCTTATAGTAGGAATTAGAACATCCCAGAGGGCATATAAAAGGGGAGAGAAGTTCATATCTTCATTTACACTCGGAGGAACTGTACTTCTTACCTTTTCAATGGTCTTAAATATGCTCTATGTTTCCGGCCTCTCTCCCTTCTATGGTCTTCCGCTCCTTCTATTTAGCTTTAACCCGATATGTCAGGCCTTAGTTGTTGTCACCATGGTACTACTCTATAAGTTCATATTCCGTATAGGACGGGAAAAAGAATGAGAGTAAAGTCGTCGATTGCTTTGGTTTCTATTTCCATTGTCGCTATGGCTCTGGTTTTGTTTTCCCTGACGTTAATGGGGGAGAGTGAGCTGACTAAAGCTTCATTTGACGGGATTATCAAAACATACAGCATTGAGAGCGCAGTTCTTAAAACTCTGGGGAGAAGCAGATTAAGTTTTGTTTCTGAGAGTGTAAAGAAGGAGATAGAGGACCTACCTTATATATCAAGTTGCACGTTGACGAAAAAAGGACATAATATCTCAGTGAGTGGCGAGATTGTCGAGGACGGGGTTATCATAAGCGACGGGGAAAACTATTACTTCTACTCTGATGTTCTTTCGCCCCTCGATAAAAAAGATGTTAATGTACTCTCGGAGAGCTATACATTACTCTATGTCGAGCCCTCTCTTCTTGAAGAGTTTATATCCTCTTCTTTCGGCTCCGACGAGAAGAAGATGATTACTACTTTAAAGGAGTTAAAATCTCAATTCGGCTTGATAACAAAGGCAGAATATGACAATAATAATTCTAGTGTATTTTCAGGTTCTTTAGTTCTGACTCTCCCGCTCTTGAATGCCATTCTTGTCATTGAAGACATAAGAGATTGTTCGAGGATAGGTGAGGCTTTAGAGATAATAGAAAAGGAATACAAAGAGTCAAAGGACAGGGTGAATGTCAAATTCAATGAATATCGAATTTCACAGAACCTGCTTATGAAGATGAGGTGACGATTTGGGTGCAGATAAAACAATAGTAAGTTTGGACATTGGTACAAGTTCGACCCGCGTTGCCGTGGGTTCCGTCAGCAGGGACGGGCAATTTGTTATCGAGAGTGTCACGGACCGCCCGAGCATGGGTGTCAAGAACGGGTCCATTGTAAATATAGAGCAAACGATGAAGGTCCTTTCGCAGGTTATCTCTGATGCCGAAGTTCAGGCTGGAGAAGAAATCAGGTCCGTCATAATAGGACTTGGGGGAGACCAGATTAGGGGGATTAAGTCCAACGGCGTCGTCGGAATTAATTCAAAGGACCAGGAGATAACGAAAGACGATATAAAGCGCTCGATTGATGTTGCGAGAAATATACAGCTTCCGCAGAACATGGAGATACTTCATTCCCTTGTTCAGGATTTCTATGTAGATAACCGCTCAGGCATTAAGGACCCTGTCGATATGCTGGGCCACAGGCTCGACACAAAGATTCTCCTTGTCCTAGGTTCTTCTCCCATAATCCAGAACCAGAAGAAGTGTGTTCAGAAGTCTGGACTTGAAGTGCAGAAGATTGTCTTTCAGACCCTTGCCGATGCTGAGGTCGTTCTCAGTGCCGAAGAGAAGGATATGGGAGCGATTGTTATCGATATCGGGGCCGGTACTACAAATTATATTGCTTATTCCGGTGGCGCTCCGGTACATGTGGGAGGAATCAACAGAGGTAGTGACCTTATCACTGGTGATATCTCATATCTCTTCCAGCTTCCGAGAGCTGCAAGCGAATCGTTAAAGATTACCGACGGCTCATGCTACAGCCCGGGCGTCAGTGCAGACGAGATGGTGCTTACTCCGTCTCTTGGCGGAAAGCCTTCAATAAGGATGCCAAAGAAGGAGTTTGCAAAGGTAATAGAAGCAAGGATGGCCGAGATATTCCTGATGATTCAGGATGATTTACAGCAGAACAATGTAAACGGCACATTCGGTTCGGGTATTGTTCTTGTAGGAGGAGGCGCGTTGATGAGCGGAGTCACGGAGCTCAGTGCCGAGATATTCCGTCTTCCGACACGAATAGGCTTCCCCGAGGCGATAAGCGGACTCGACAGGACATATATAGATCCCAAATATGCAACTGTGCTAGGGCTTTTCAAGAGTGAAGCACGTCGCTACAGGGATGCGGGTGATGTTTCTTCCCTAAGGGAGAAGAAGAGCTTCTCTTCTAAGGTCAAGGGATTCTTTGGTAAATTATTTTGAGGTAAAGTATGAGCTTTAACTTATTTGATATTGAAGACACAACAACTGGAGAACAGACAACTCCTACGATTATCAAGGTTATCGGGGTAGGTGGTGGCGGTGGTAATGCTGTGAACAGGATGATTGCAAACGGCCTGAAGAAGGTGAGTTTCGTCGCCCTCAACACAGATGTGCAGGCACTTCAGCGCTCCAATGCACAGACAAGAATTGCAATCGGTAAGGAACTTACCGGTGGCCTCGGTGCCGGCGGACAGCCTGAAATCGGAGAAAAGGCTGCGCTCGAGAGCAAGGAGGAAATCAAGAAGGAAATCGAGAATTCCGATATGGTCTTCATCACCGCAGGAATGGGTGGAGGTACGGGAACTGGAGCCGCTGCTGTTGTTGCCGAGATAGCAAAGGGCTGTAATGCCCTGACAGTTGCCGTTGTTACGACTCCTTTCAGCTTTGAAGGTAAGAAGAAGTTGCAACTAGCAGAGCAAGGAATAGAGAAACTCAGAAAGAGTGTCGACACACTTATTATCATTCCGAACCAGCATCTATTGAATGTATGCGAGCAGAATACCCCAATTAAGAAGGCATTTCTTCTTGCTGACAGTGCACTGCTCCAGGCTGTTCAGGGAATAAGCGACCTCATTACCGAGCCGGGTGAAATCAACATAGACTTTGCCGACGTAAAGACTGTCATGAAGGGTAAGGGTGATGCGCTTATAGGACTAGGCTTCGGAGAGGGTACCGACAGGGCGATTGAAGCTGCTAAGCAATCAATCAACAACCCGCTCTTGGAGAATGCATCGATAGAAGGCGCAAAGGCAGTACTTGTCAATATTGCCGGAAGCGATAACCTCACGCTCCAGGAATACCAGGATGTGGTCGAGCTCATCACAAAGAATGTCGATGAAGAGGCTCTTATCACAGCAGGTCAGTCCTATAATCCGTCACTTGGCGAAAGAATCAGGGTTACAGTCGTTGCTACAGGTTTTGAAAAGAGAAGTGTCTCGACGGGAGCAAATACATCCGAACTCTTCGGCCAGAAGCCTATTAGACAGGAAGAGGAGATAGTAAGCGAAAAGAGAGAGAGTGAGAAGAAAGAGAGCTCTAGTACACAGGCTGCGGGAGTTATCAACATCAATAGGTGGACTGACCTCAAGAACCAGCTCTCTTCACGTGGTAGCTCTAACAATGACTATACAACACCGTCGATTCTTAGAATGAGAAATGATGACGACGAATAAACTCTCGAGCACGGATAAGGATTTGATTCTCGAGTTTTCTGACTCCATAATCTATGCTTTCCGACTGAGTGAAAAAACAAGAGAGGTCTACACAACGGAGGCCTCTCTCTTTCTTTCTTTTCTTAGTGAGAGAAACATAACGCTGGAAGATTGTTCCGTTTTCGATATCGAATCGTACATCGAGGAGAGAAAGAAGGATGAGGACCTCTCTGAAAGGACGATTTCGAAAGTGCTCTCTGCTCTCCGTACCTTCTTTCGCTTTCTCAAAATGGAACATATAACGGATAACAATCCGGCTAAGCTTGTGAAGAAACCCAAAGAGGGAATACATATACCACGTACTATAAGCGAAGACGAGATAAATGAGATTATGGCGTCATTTACTCAAGATAATCTTGGCATTCGCGACTGGGCGCTTTTCGAGCTCATATATTCCTCGGGAATGCGAATAAGCGAAGCTGTTGCTCTCAATGTCGACTCATATAAAAAAGAGGAGAAGGCGATAAGAGTTATAGGAAAGCGTAATAAGGAGAGGATTGTATTTATCGGTGACGAGGCAATTGTAGCTCTCGACGAGTATCTAGGCTCTGTCAGACCTCAACTTTTAAACAAAAAAAACACCAAGGAGAAAGCGCTGTTTTTGAATCGGCGCGGAACAAGACTTACCAGGCAGGCGGCACACCTGAGGTTTCATAGCGTAGTTGACTCCCTCGGCCTTGACGCAACAATCCACACCCTCAGGCACTCCTTTGCCTCCCATATGCTTAAAAACGGTGCTGATATACGCTCGGTGCAGGAGATGCTCGGCCACTCAGATATAAAAACAACACAGATCTACACCCAACTCGATACCGCGACTCTACTCGAAAACTACGATAAGTTTTCACCCCTTGACTCGATTTTTGACAAAAAAGACGAATAAAGGCGTTATATATAGTGTGAGACGAAAAAGAGAAATAGAAACAATTGAATACAAAGGCATGACAGTCAGATATATCGGCTCCTTACCGGGAGAGAAGGCTGTATATTTTTATTATGGTAAAAGTGAAGGTAAGGCACTTTTTGAGAGCGTTTATATAAGTGCGCTTGAGGCTCTGATGTGTGGCTACGACATTATATATAAGCCTCAGCTCTATCTCTCGCGAGCTGTTGAGAAGGCGGCCTTCGATAGCCCCCGTGGCTCAATCTACGCCTTTTATCCCAAGGGCCTTGAGACTATTTCAAACTCTCTCATAAGTCCGCCCGTTCTTAGCGGGGGAGGTGTGTTGAGTATTCTTGAAAACGATGCATTCTTCTCATTCGAGGCACTCCTTGGAACAGATTATTCAGCGTCAAGTATGAGCCGGGCGGTTTTGATGTGTTCTTACTCAGGCCACAGATGCCCCCACTTTGTCGACGATGCACTTTCCGAGGGGAAGAGTTTGGCTGTGCTCAAGAGCGGACTCGAGAGCGTGGTATTGAGAAATCTTGTAAGGGAAGGAGCACTCTGTGTTGATTCCTTTTCTTCTTTTCTCTCCCTCCCGGGTGTTATTCTTTACCCCAAAAATGGCGGTAAATATGGAATAGACGGCACCTCTTTTGATATACTAACGCTATAAAGAATGGACAACAGAGAATATATAGACCAGTTTTTAAATTACTCTTCTTTAATCAGGTCTTTGAGTGAGAATACAATTATTGCATATAGAGAGGACCTCGAGTCACTTATGACGTTTGCATTAGCGAGAGATATCGACTTTATATCATTCACAACAGAAGACGCGAGAGAATATGTGCGGGAGATTAAGAAAAGCTACAGCGAGAAGAGTATACTTCGTCACCTTACATCGTGCCGTACATTCTTCGAGTACCTTCTTCGTAGCTCTGTTGTTTCATCCAATCCCTTTGAGGGAATTTCGCTAAGGCGCACTGAGGTCTCTCTTCCCTCCGTTTTGACAGAGGATGAAGTGAAGGCGCTTCTATCGCTTCCGAGAAAGACCTTTCTTGACGAGAGGGACCACACACTCTTTCTCTTTCTCTACTCGACGGGTGCGAGAATAAGTGAGGCGCTATCAATCGATGTCGGGGATATTGAATGGGGAGATAGGCGAATAAAAATAGTAGGGAAGGGAAGTAAGGAGCGTTTTCTTTTTTTGTCGCACGCTTTACTTGACAACCTAAAAAACACATATTTGCCGCAACGCAAATTATACCTTGAAGAAAAGGGGAAGGGGGACGAGAAGGCATTATTTATAGGAGAGCGCGGTTTTAGGTTGCCCTTTTCGTCTGCTCATATTATTTTTGATGTGTATAGACTGCGCCTCGGGTGGCAGAAGGAGTTTACTCCCCATACATTACGTCATAGCTTCGCAACTCATTATCTAGATAGAGGAGCTGACATAAGAATGGTTCAGGAACTACTCGGCCACGAGAGTATAAGTACGACGCAGATATATACACATGTTTCGAAAGCGAAACTTAGAAACGTGTATAATGAAACGCATCCACATGCTAAAGGAATTAAAGATGGAACTGAGAGGAACAACAATAGTAGCTGTTAAGAAAGACGGTGTTGTCGCAATTGCCGGGGACGGTCAGGTGACCGAAGGCCAGAGTGCAATTTTGAAGGGAAATGCACGTAAGGTAAGGCGTATCTATAACAATAAGATAATAATCGGGTTTGCCGGTGCAACAGCCGATGCATTCACGCTCTATGAGCTATTGGAAAAGAAACTCAATGAGTATAACGGGGATTTAGTACGTGCATCCGTCGAGATGGCTAAGTCCTGGAGAACAGATAAGGCTTTGAGAAACCTCGAGGCAATGCTACTTGCAACCGACGGCGAGAAGATGCTAATGATTGATGGAGTGGGGGATGTAATAGAGCCCGAGAACGATGTGCTCGCAATTGGAAGTGGTGGAAATTTTGCACGCGCCGCAGCACTTGCTTATCTTGACAGCAAGGTCGATTTGACGGCAGCCGAGATAGCAAAGAAGAGCGTATCTATCGCAGCTGACATATGTATATTCACAAACCACAACATAATCGTTGAAACATTTTAATTAAAAGGAAAAACAAATGAATGTAATTGAATACAAGAATCTAGATAACATGACCCCCAAGGAGATAGTCACAGCCCTCGATAAATATGTAATCGGGCAGAAGGATGCAAAGAAAACAATTGCAGTTGCACTACGTAACAGGGTAAGACGTAAACGCCTCTCTCCAGAGCTGAGGGATGAAGTTTCCCCGAAGAACATCCTTATGATCGGCCCCACTGGTGTCGGTAAGACGGAAATTGCTAGAAGAATTGCAAAGCTTGCTAATGCACCGTTTATAAAGGTCGAAGCAACGAAGTATTCGGAAATCGGGTACGTTGGCAGGGACTGTGAGTCGATGGTCAAGGATTTGATGGGATCGGCGGTTCAGATGGTGAGAGAGGAGATGGCAAAGAGTAAGGAGAGCGAAGTCGAAGCCAATGTAGAGAACAGGCTTCTTGATCTCCTTCTTCCGTCATTGAAGATTAACAGTGAGGACACAAAGGCCCAGGAGACTAGAGAACAATTTAGAAAAATGCTGAGGGACGGTATTCTCGAAGATAGGGAGATCGAGATGGATGTCCGCGAAAAGGCCAATATAAACATAATGGGTGGCGGTTCTATTGACGACTTACAGAATGCAATGTCGAGCCTGTCATCTCTCTTCGAGTCGAGAGGTAACCATACCCGTAAACTTTCCGTCAAGCGTGCGCGTGAGATAATCAGGGAAGAGGAGATGGATAAGATTGTCGATACAGACAAAGCTATCGATGAGGCGAAGGAGAGAACCGAGGAGATGGGAATCATCTTCATCGATGAAATAGACAAGATAGCATCCCGCGGTACTACAAGTAATACTGACGTATCACGTGAAGGTGTCCAGAGAGATATCCTCCCGATTGTCGAAGGGACAAAGGTATCTACTAGGTGGGGAGTCATCGACACGACAAATATTCTCTTCATTGCGGCAGGTGCATTCTCCCTCAGTAAACCCAGCGATCTTATTCCAGAGCTTCAGGGAAGATTCCCCTTACACGTGGAGCTCAAGGACCTCACTAGTGAGGACTTCTACAGAATACTTACAGAGCCGCAGAATGCAATGACAAAACAATATAAGGCACTTCTCGGCACCGAGAATGTAGATATCGTATTTGAGGACGAGGCATTGAAGAAGATTGCTGATATAGCACATACGGTTAACATGTCGAATGACAATATAGGTGCGAGAAGGCTCCATACGGTAATGGAAAAGTTACTTGAAGAAGTCAGTTTCTCAGCTGACGAACTCTCGGGTCAGACAATTACGATTACTCCCGGCTATGTCGAGGAGAGATTGGCTAATATCGTAAAGGATCAGGATCTTTCGAGGTATATCCTCTAAGGAGTAAAATGCAATATTTTACAGTTGTTGCCCCCACCTATGAAGATGCGGTGAGTGAAGCCAAGAAAAAGTACGGGGACGGAATAAGAATCCACTCCAGGCGTGATTACACAACACAGGGGGGATTCTTTTCAAAAAAGCAGAAGAAATGCGAAATAACCTGTTTTCTCTCGTCCCAGTACCAGAAAGCCGAAGAAAAGAGTGATATGAACGAGTTTGAGAAGGAGGCTAAAACTCCCGACCCGTTCCTCTTAAGTAAGAGCGAGCGTCTCAATACTGAAATACATCGCGGCTTTGACCAGTGTGTTGCCGAGGCCGAGAGATTATTGAGCCTCAACTATATCTACGGGCCTCTCAGAGAACACCTTTTGAAGGACTTTTCGGCGCAGAAGGATGATGTAAAAAGAGTTTTGAGCCAGAAGATAATCGACTCGACGAGAATGGATTATGAGGCTCAGACACATCCCTCTCGTGTCGTTGTTTTCCTCGGTCCCACAGGGGCGGGTAAGACCACAACACTTGTAAAAGTTGCATATATGTATAAACAGATGGGGAAGAAAGTCGGGCTTATAACACTAGACGCCTACCGTGTCGGTGCTTTCGAGCAGATTAAAGCCTTTGCCGAGGCGTTAGATATACCCGTCACGACTGTCGAAGGCGAAGACCAGATATTAAATGCTGTCGAGAAGTACACATACTATGACCTTATTCTTGTCGACACGATGGGACTCTCGAGCAAGGACCTCGAACTAAATCTGAGGCTCAGGGGAATGGGTATGGTTCTTATGAGAATGAACACTACCTTCACCCTTATTCTTTCCGCTAGTATGAAAGAAGAAGACATGATGAAGCACTATGAGCGCTATAAGGATGACTTCAAGATAGATTCGATAATCATCACAAAGCTTGATGAATCGAGGACAATTGGGAATGCGCTCTCATTCTCCTTTAGGGAGAATCTTCCCATTCTCTTCTTCACTGACGGCCAGAAGGTCCCTGAGGATTTGGAGAAGGCATCGACAGATGTAATTGTGAAGAATCTTATCGGCTTCGGACTAGAGGAGAGGGCGTACAGAGGGCAGCTCTAATAAATAAGGCCTTTTTCCCTCATTGCTTTTTCTATACTCTCAAGGGCATTAGTGTCTTCTTGAGACATATAGATGTAATAGCTCGAGAGGGGAGTGCACTCGTCGAGGCTTATATACTCATCCCTTAAAAAGAGGGTAGTTTCGCTAACTGTTGAATGTGAGTAGGTTATGTTAGACAAAAGCTCATCGCTTATTGTGCCGTAATAGGCAAGAATTTCACTTTTACCGTTGAGAATGGCTACGTCGATTGTGCTCTCTGATGACGAAAGGAGCGAATAAAGAAGTTCTTCGAGAGTCATATCTAGTGTAAGGACTATGCTTTCTCCCTTGTTTTCCTTTTCTCCTAATTTCGGAATTGCCGCCAGGTAAGAGTTGAATTTTTCCTCAACTCCTCCCTCTGCCTTGAAAGAAGAATAGGCTTCACCGAGTATCGATGTAAAGTAAGAATGAGGATAAAACCTTGAAGTAGATGATGTGATGGTGACTGATTGACCCAGTCCTGCGTTTTCAACAGCCGTTTTGATTTCATTGAGGTCAAAACGCTTATCCCGGCTCAGTGGTATGAACGGCGCCGAATTTTCTATGAGGTTTGTAAGAGCGAGGGTAGAGTAGTCGGTATATGGCGCGAGAGTGTAGGCTATCAATTGAGAAGAGTCAGTGTTGGTAATTGAGAAGCCGAGTTCTTCTCTGTCGAAAGCGAGGAGATTGCCTCTCCTGTCATATATATTTCCTCGTTCGTTTACTGTTGATACTACCGGATCTGTATATTTATATTTGGAAGAAAGTGAAGTGAATATGTTCCTGAAAAACAGAGTAAGAGCTAAAATAAGAAATAATAAAAGTAGAACATAGGAGTGACTTTTGTTGCCTTTGTTTTTCATGGATATATAATATTTTTGCAGTGAGGTTTTGTCAAAGCAATGGGCTTGAGAGATTATGATGATTATAACAATGACGATAGACGAGGACGCAGGGGGACGAGAAAGACGGCCGTCGTAATTGCGTTTGGTATTCTTATCGCGCTTATCATACTTGTTGTCTATCTTATCGCAAACCCCGATAATAAAATTGAGATAGCAGAAAAGAAAACATCGGAGAGTATCAAGAGCGAAGATAAAGTCGATAGCTCGAGTCAAAGCGGAAAATCAGAAAAGCTCTTCAACTTCACAACTCAATCCTCTCCTCTTACGGAATCTGCGGAAGAGATAAAAGAGAGTGACGTAACAGTAGATACACCATCTGATTCTTCATCCATTGTCGTTGAAGAACCCGAATTTGAAATAGTGGAAGTTGAGGTTTCCATAGAGGAGACAGCAGGGCCTGAAGAGAACGAAACTCCAGTAGTAGAAGGAAATGTCTATGAAGAAACTCCTTTAGTCGAAGAGAATTCCGAGATTGAAATCATTCCTCAGGAAGAAGATTATGTCGAGGAAGAATCAACTATTGTAGAAAAGACAATGCCTGAAGAAGATATATCTTTAGAGGAGGAAGTTCTTGCTCTAGAAGAAATTACCATCAAGGAAGAAGATGCTCCAGTTGATAATCCTGTTGTTGAAGAGAATATAGAGGAAGAAGAAGTTCTTCCTGTTGTCACTGAGCCTGTGGATGTGATTGAAGACGAAATCGTCGCTGATGATGTACTGATTATCGAGGAAGAAGTTTATAATCCATTTGAAGGGGTGGACTCCTCTTCGGTTGTCAAATCCTCGGAAGGCGTAATCTCCGACGGCAGGCTCATCATAAGAGGAAAAAGCGGTAGTGCAGTATATTCACTTTTCTCCGGGGAAGTCGTTGAAACGGGTAGGGAGAACGGCCTGAAGTATGTTGTTATCAGGGGATATGACGGTAGGGGTATAAAGTATACGGGCTTCGAGCGTGTGAATGTTAAGAATCTATCAATCGTAAAAGAGTCTTCTCTTCTCGGCTCCATAGGTTCTTCAACATCAAATACGATTATTCTTGAATATATCGATGCCGAGTAGCTTATACACTTTGTCTTGATTTGTTTAGTTTTGTTTTAAAGATGGGAAAAATTATCCCTAAAAAGACAAAGAATTCGAAATAGTGCAATTTTTTGTCTTTCTTAATTCAAGTTTGAATTGTAAGATAAATAGTAGTCCAAAAAGTGGGGATGTCTATCTATGAATAAAATTTCGAAGATTGTTGTAGTTTTGTTAATTTCCATTCTGGCTCTTACAGCCTGCACCACGACCAAAGCCGGTGAAAACCAGCTTATCATCAATAAGAAGATTGTTTCTTTCGATCTTGCTGGTGGTAACTATGCCTCAGGTGAGTTTGAGAGAGCCGATGCTGAATCGGATAATAAATCCTTAGATTCAGTAACTCTTCCTAATGCTGAAAAGAAAGGCGCTACCTTCCTCGGCTGGAAAGAGAGTGGCGTTGAAAGTGACACATATGTCACGACGGTAGTTAAGGCGGAGGTTAAATCACCCCGTTTCTACACAGCAGGCTGGGATGACACATTCAGCATCAAAATTAATCCTGACGGTGGGGAATTCGTAAAGGAAGTTATTGATGCAGACGGCAACGTTACGTATGAAAAAGTTGAGGTTCCGTCTTCCTTCAAGTACAACAGCAAAACTGTTGTTACAATTCCTACTCCTGTGAAGAAGGGTTATGAATTTGCTGGCTGGGAGTATAAAGAGGGTGAGGCGGAAGTAGTTGACGGAGTTCTCGTAATCAACACTGCAACAGCTTCTGATATCTCCATCAAGGCACTCTGGAAAGTTATTGTATATTCAATCAATTATATTGATCCGGGCAGGGTTCCATCTGATTATCCATCGGGAGAGGAAGTTGTTGAGGAGGAAGAGGAAATTGTTGTGGAGCCTGAGCTTGAGAGAACATACTCATACACCGTTGAGGACGATGTTCTTTTCCCTGTTCCTGAACGTAAGGGATATACCTTCCTCGGCTGGGCTGAGGTACCGGCGAATATTGATGAAAGCAAACTTACAAGCGAGATGGTTGAAGAGGCAGCTGATCCAAATTATTCAATTAAAGCAGGTACAACAGGGGACAAGGTCCTTGTTCCTTTATGGGAGCGTAATACCTACAAAGTTGAATATCTTTTAAACGGCGGTAAGCTTGGAGAGGCTAATTGCAACCAGTATCTTTATGGCGGGGAGGGATTTGATCTCCATAGCCCGGTTAAGGCGCACTATGTATTCTCCGGCTGGATGGACAAGGCTGAGGGCGGTAAACTCTATACGGATAGATTCGATGACACAACTCTCGACAGGAATGTTATCCTCAGTGCAGTCTGGACTCCCGAGGAATATGAGATAAAATACGACCTTGACGGTGGCGAATTCGAAGGTGTTTATCCGTCATCTTATACATATGAGACAGAAACATTCACACTTCCGGTACCTGTAAAGAATGGTTATAAGTTTACAGGCTGGTCAACAGTCGAAACTGTTGAGTCGGATCCTTTGCTCTTTGCTGTTTCGTTTACAATCGACGGTGTTGAGATTTCCGTACATGTCTATGAAACAAAGCTTGAAGTACTTCTTCCGCTCACGATGAAAGATGAGTATGTATCTGCAGTCGAGAAATATCTGAAGAGTCAGTTTACAGGCTCCAAAGTTACAACAAGCGGAAATATAATCAGTATTGATGTTTCTGATGGCAGCTCAACTCCTGTTGAAGATGCTTTAAAGAGTGTTGCATCTCAATTCGGACTTACCCTTGAATATGAGAAGACTAAAGATGAAGAAGTTCTTCATGAAAGTGTTAGTATCTACCGCGGTAGTTACGGTAACAGAAGTTACAAGGCTAATTGGGAGATTATCGTATATTCAATCGACTATGCTGAAGGCGAAGAGTATGGCCCAAGAATCGCGGAAGTAATTCCTGAGAATCCAAAAACTTATACTGCTGAAGAGGTCGTTGAGATAAGAAATGTCGAGAAGTTCGGTTATGACTTCATGGGCTGGGTTCTTGAGGACGAAGAATATACAGAGGCAAAGATGGATATCGTCCTCGAAGAGGGAAGCACTGGTGACAGAGTCTATGTTCCTCTCTTCAGGCTCCACAATTATTCCGTTAATCTCGACCTTGGTGGTGGAAAGGTAGATTGTCAGAGCACATTTACAATTAAGGATAAGGATTTCACAATTGGTGAAGCAGTAAGAGAAGGATGTGTCTTTACAGGCTGGCTCGGTGAGGACGGCTCAATCAAGAAGACTGTGACAGTACATTGTGCTAAGGGCATGGATGTGAACCTCAAAGCAATCTGGGCTCCTACCACATATAAGATTACATATGACCTAAACGGTGGAAAACTTCCTCTCGGAAGTGGCGGAAATCCTTCCTCTTACGATGTCGATACTACTCCGTTTACACTTGTGAACCCGACTAAGGACACATATGACTTTGCTGGCTGGGTTATTAAGGAAAGAGCAGAACTTGACTGGCCGGAGAGCGACTATACATTCGATACATCGAGAACAGGAGACGTAACACTTGTTGCTGTTTGGAAGGAGAAGGTATATTCGATTAACTATGACCTTGACGGCGGACGCTTCGACTACGATGATTCCAACCCGTCTCACTTCACAAACTACTCGAAAGATATAACCCTGGTACAGCCGTACCGTGACGGTTATACATTCCTGGGCTGGGTTGAAGAAGGAAACGAAGGAAATAGACCTTGCTATTCTCTTACAATCGATACGAGTGAAGAAAGAGAAGATGTATATCTCAAGGCAGTTTGGAAGACAACATCCTACCGCATTAACTATAACCTTAACGGCGGATATTTTGTGCGCGGTACTGCTTCCAATCCATCTTCGTATACGACAGATGACAGAGCTTTCATCCTTTCTAATCCTGTCCGTGACGGCTATGATTTCCTCGGCTGGGTGAGAAGTGAATACTCTGATTCCGATAAGCCTTCGAAGCTCATGAGAGTCGATACAAAGGACGGAGGAGTA
This sequence comes from Ruminococcus intestinalis, assembly GCA_963648635.1. Lineage (GTDB taxonomy): Bacteria > Spirochaetota > Spirochaetia > Sphaerochaetales > Sphaerochaetaceae > Ornithospirochaeta. Next base: position 2,146 of record CAVJEL010000015.1, on the reverse strand, counting down.
CTCAGTTATGATGCGCTCTGGAGTGCAAAGACTTATACAATCACATACGTCCTCGACGGAGGAGAGTACAAGTACGGAAACAGCAATCCTGAGACATATACTACTGATTCTCTCATAACTCTTGCTTCTCCTCATAAGGATGGCTATACATTTACCGGTTGGATAACAAGTGGCGACCCGAGCGAGAGTGTGAAGGATAGCGTAACAATTTACCCCGGAACAACAGGTGATTTGACCTTCTATGCTACATACGAGAAGACTTTAGTTGCACTTGGTGAAGCGACAAAGATGCAGAAGGAAATTGTTGAGATAGGTAAGAACAATATTCCTCGCCCTGACTGGGTAATTGAAGCACCGAAGAGTAGCCTCTACTACTATGAGAAGGCATATGCAAGTGGCTCCGATTTTGTTGAGAACCTCGAGAGCGCCGAGAGTAAGTGCCGCGAATACATTGCATCGTACCTCGGAACAACTGTTGAAAGTCTTTCTAAGGATATAAACGGTACTCAATATTCGTCTGTGACAGTCTCTGTTGATGCCTTAGTGAAGGGCGCAGAGCTTGTCGAGTATTGGGAAGATGCAAACGGCGGCGTCTGGGTTTTGATGAAGATTGTCAAATAAAAGCTGGTATTGAGGCGGGGGAGTTTGTTCCCCTGCCTTTTTGAGGTTTATATGAATATTAAGAAATTGATGATTTTTCTTTTTTCTTTATTGTTCCTTTTGTCCTCATGTACCAGAGATGTATCACTCGAGGAGAAGAGTGTAACGGTCAGAGATGAAAAAATTGAATCGAGGGAAGAAGTAAAGAAGGCAGAAGAACACATCGAGAAGAAAGAAAGCTTAGATGAGGACGAAGACCTTGAGGCCTTTTATAAGGAGCTCCTTGAAGATACATTCTCCATTCTTGATTCTTCCTCTGTTGATACTCCTAGCGGAACTACTCTGGAAGAGACAATTTTTGAAGCTGAAAAGGGAAATGTTATCGGAGTATATCAATCGCTTGACGGTAGCGTGAGTTATGTCGGTTATAAGTTTGATGAAAATAAAAACGGTTATGTCCTTACAGACGGCACGATGTATAATGGCGAACTTTATATTCCGTCCGCTATCGACGGCTATCCTGTTTTTAAAATAGCAGAGGGTGCATTCAAAGATAACACAAAGCTTACGGGCGCGCTCTATATTCCCGCAAGTGTAGAGGTTATTGCTGACTATGCTTTTGAGAATTGTACGGGACTGAGTGGCTCTCTCATCCTTCCGCCGAATTTGAAGGAAATCGGAAAGTATGCATTCAGTGGTGTAACACTTACCGGTGACATTGTTCTACCCTCTAGCCTGACAACACTATGTGAAGGTGCATTCTCTTCTTCGTCATTCGACGGTTTGCTTTATATTAATGATGGATTAGAAACAATTGAGGATTATGCATTCTCGAATACACCTCTTAGCGGTGATTTGGTTGTTCCGAAGGGTGTGAAGAGCATTGGGGCACATACCTTTGACTCATGTTCATTTGACGGCATGTTGATTCTTAGTGAGGGTCTTGAATCTATTTCAGATTATGCTTTTGCAAATAACGCATTGTTGCACTCAGATATATATTTTCCTTCAACTATCAAGAGTATAAGCTACAGTGCCTTTGACGGCTGCATTTCTCTTGACGGCTCTTATTTTGTTAATGAATCAGGTTATGTTTTGATTAACGCATATAATTGAATAGGGGGATGAATTTATGAAAAAAACAATTATTTTGATAGTACTTCTTGCACTTGTTTTTCCTGTGTTTTCTCAGGGAACAATGGAGGTTGTTGCTGATAAGGGAATAATAGGGGCTTATAAGTCCTTGATTAACTACAAGGAAGGTGTTTATGTCCCCGAAGAAGAGAAAAAGGAAGAAATTCCTGTTGTAGAAGAAGCTTCTACTGTAGTTGAGGAAGTTCCTGTTGTAGTTGAGGAAGTTCCTGTTGTAGTTGAGGAAGTTCCTGTTGTAGTTGAGGAAGTTCCTGTTGTAGTTGAGGAAGTTCCTGTTGTAGTTGAGGAAGTTCCTGTTGTAGTTGAGGAAGTTCCTGTTGTAGTTGAGGAAGTTCCTGTTGTAGTTGAGGAAGTTCCTGTTGTAGTTGAGGAAGTTCCTGTTGTAGTTGAGGAA
>CAVJEL010000014.1:0-27545 GCA_963648635.1 Ruminococcus intestinalis | reverse complement strand
ATTATCGAAGTATTAAAGAGCGACGTCGATGTTCAGCAACAGGCTTGGACTGAGGACGGAATTCACGTCAACTCAGGCTTCCTCGACGGTCTTAATAAGAAGGATGCTATTGCTAAAGCACTTGAATACCTCGAGGAGCATAAGTGCGGTCATAAGGCAGTAAACTATAAGCTCAGGGACTGGGTCTTCTCCCGCCAGAGATATTGGGGAGAGCCGATTCCTCTTGTGCACTGCCCCAAGTGCGGTATAGTCCCCGTGAAAGAAGAGGACCTGCCACTGACACTTCCTCAAGTGAGTAAGTATGAACCCAGTGGAACTGGAGACAGTCCGCTGAGTAAAGTCGAGAGCTGGGTAAATTGCAAGTGCCCGGAGTGCGGAGGAGACGCAAAGAGAGAGACCAACACAATGCCACAGTGGGCAGGTTCCTGTTGGTATTACCTGAGGTACATCGACCCGAAGAACACAGAGAGATTTGTCTCGGAAGAGAAAGAAAAGTACTGGATGCCTGTTTCCCTCTACGTGGGAGGCGCAGAACACGCAGTACTCCACCTCCTCTATGCCAGATTCTGGCACCACGTCCTCTATGACCTGGGACTTGTCAGCACACCTGAGCCTTTTAAGAGGCTTGTAAACCAGGGCATGATTACATCCTTCGCATACCAGAGGAAGAACAAGAGCCTTGTTCCTGCAGATATGGTTGTCGAGAAGGACGGAAAGTACTATGCCCAGGACGATAACGAGGAGCTTACACAGGTAATTGCCAAGATGAGTAAGTCTCTCAAGAACGTCATCAACCCTGACGACTACATCCGCTCCTACGGTGCCGACAGCGTCAGAATGTATGAGATGTTCATGGGGCCGCTTACCGAAAGTAAGCCGTGGGCTACCCAGGGCTTCATCGGAGTTTACCGCTTCATCGAGAAGGTTTGGAAGCTTGTAACGGAGAAGGAAATAAAGGAAGTAGAGCCTGAAAAGGAACTCGATAAGCTTATGAATAAGACCATCAAGAAGGTCAGCGAGGATACAGCAAATCTCCAGTTCAATACTGCGATATCACAAATGATGGTGTATGTAAACGAGCTCTCGCGTCAGACGGTTCTTCCGAAGGTCTGTATCGAAAACCTCACACTTCTGCTCTCTCCATATACTCCACACCTTGCAGAAGAAGTATGGGAGATGCTCGGACACACTCCGAGTGTTGCACTCGCTCCATGGCCGAAGTGGGACGAAGAGAAGACTAAGGACGACACACTTACAATCGTTGTACAGATCAACGGCAAGGTAAGAAGTAAGCTCAGCATGGCAGCGTCCGCATCAAAGGACGAACTCCTCAGTGGGGCAAAGGCAGACGAGACAGTCAAGAAGTGGATTGACGGCAAGGAAATTGTCAAGGAAATCATAGTTCCGGGAAAACTCGTCAACATCGTTGTCAAATAAAGGATTGTATGTCAGACAATCTTGAAAACTATAAAAGAGGGATGATAGACGGCATAAGCGTGGCGCTCGGCTATGCAGCCGTCTCCTTCACCCTCGGAATAAGAGCTTCCAGTCTTGGAATCAAATGGTACCAGAGCGCCTTGATGAGCGCTCTCAACTACACATCGGCAGGTCAGGCCGCCGCTCTAGATATAATGTCGGAGCATGGCTCAGTGTGGGTCCTTATTCTCTCGACAATAGTTATAAACCTCAGGTACCTATTAATGAGTGCAGCGCTCGCAGTGAGGCTCTCTCCCGAAACTGGGACGGGAAAGAGAATGCTTATGGCAATGGGGGTTACCGACGAAATCTTCGGCCTAGCTGCAGGAAGAAAATATCCGCTCAACCCGATGTATAATGTCGGGGCCATGACGCTTGCCTGCCCGGGGTGGATAATCGGGACGGCACTGGGTGGCGTGATGGGAGAAATTCTCCCGTCGGCAATAACAAAGGCACTCTCCCTTGCGCTCTACGCAATGTTCATCGCAATCATAGTTCCCCAGGCGAAAGAGAACAGAGTTATAGCTTTGTCAGTGGTCCTTGCTATGGTTATGAGCTTTATCTTTGAAAAAGCTCCAGCGTTAAGTGGGATATCTTCAGGAATGAAAGTTATCATCATTACTGTGGTTATAGCGTCTCTTGCGGCCATCTTTTTCCCGGTGAAGGAAAACACAATCGAGGAGAATTACAATGAGTGATAGTTATATCTACATATCTATTGTGGCTATTGCCGCTACAACATATCTCATTAGGGTTATACCCCTTCTCCTCTTGAAGAAGCCAATAAAGAACACATTCTTCCGCTCGTTTCTTTATTACGCGCCGTATGTGACGCTGGCTTCCCTTACCTTCCCCGCAATACTTAATTCAACGGGCTCCTTTACATCATCCCTTGTAGGCTTGATTGTTGCCGTCATCGTCTCCTTCTTCAACCTAGGTCTTCCGTTGACTGCCTCCCTCAGTTGCATAAGCGCTCTTATAATGATTCTAATTACCGGCTGATTTCAATTGGCGCAGAAAAGACTCCGGGAAGACGAAACTTTCCAGAGTCTTTATATCTCTTGTTCTACTCTTTACGATATGAGGCTGTAGAAGGATACTCCTGTCAGGATAAGACAGACGATATAACAAAGCGTCATACATATTCTGAGTGCCGTAGGAGCCTTGTAGCCACCGGTAGTATCTTTTCTCCAGAGCATCAATGTTACAAATGCGCCTGAGACGGGAGTTGCAATGCATGTTGCGAAATTCGCAATGAGTATAAGCTGTACCGGGGACCCGTTATAAACAAAGCAGATGGCAGTACATACAGCGAGGATAATTGTACATCCGTACTTGATGAACTTGCTGTCCAGGCTTGTCTCTTTCTCGAATCCTGCGCTTAAAAGAACAAGACCACGCTGAGTGTTTCCCAATAGAGAAGAGAATGCAGCACCGAGAAGAGCTACACCCATGATGATGTAGGCACCTTTTCCAAATACGGGAGCGAGCAAATCCGCAAGCTGTGCCGGCTGTTTCAACGATACGCCCTGAGGATTCAGAACGATAGCCCCGACGAGCATGATCGCAATGCTTATAAGGATAACGCATGCTACATGTGCTATTGCGTCAGCCTTCATAGCTCCGTTGAAAAGATCTTCTTTAGTCCATTTCTTCTCTTTCCCCAGGTATGTTCCATATATTCCTGTTGTGAGAGCGGCATGTGTAGACAAGAAGCCGAGAGCTGCGACGACACTTCCCTCTGGGAATTTTCCGATTGATACCAGTCCCTTTGCTGCCTCTCCCCAGTCAGGGCCACCAAGACCTATGAGAGTGATGTAGAATGCAATAATCATAGCGATTATACAGACTGTGATTCCCTTCTCTATCTTCGAGTAGACATTCTTTGCAAAGTACAGAAGAAGGAGAATGGCAATCATTATGAGAGAACCGATTTTCCAATTGATGCCGAAGAGCAGCTGTAAGCCCGTACCTGATCCCGATATGTTACCCATAGTAAAGAAGAGGCACGTCAGGAATAGTGCTATTCCCGTAAAACGTGATGCAAACGGCCCGTAATACTTACGTATGGCGTGCAGTGTCGGAAGGCCGGTTATCATACTGAGGCGGTAGGTTGCGAGAACGTATACACTTCCCATGAAGCCCACAAGAATGTAGAGCCAGAGAAGCGAGTAGCCGTAGGAGGCGCCGAGATTGGCAGCTGTCGTTATTGCTCCGGGGCCTATGACAATGCCACTGAGGACAATGCCGGGGCCTATCTTTTTGAGTATCTCAACGAAGGATAATTTCTTTACATTCGCTGGATTGAAATCTTCTTTTGTTTTTGTTTCTTCCATAATTCTTATCCGGAGTTACCGGACCCCTTTATTCTCCGTCCTGATATAAAAAATATCAGAACGGATGACGGAATTAAAAGCTATTTACTTACTGTATTTTGACATATCAACCTTGCCGAGCTGGCTCTTTTCCAGTCCTAGAGCAACCCACGCCTTCTCTTCATCATTGAGAGGAAGAACAGGCTTACGCATGATAGCATTGGAGAATACGCCTCTCTGATATAAAGCTTCCTTGAGTCTTGCATGTGCCTCACCTGAAGGCTGGCCACCACCGTAGATTGCCTGTGAGATATGATAGATTCTGTTTGACCAGTCCTGAGCTTCCTTGAGAGTGTGCTTCTCCGGGTTCTTGAAGACATTCCATGCCGGGCAGATGAGCTCGGGAACGCATCCTGCAAAACCGATGAGAGCACCGTCCATTCCCGGGAACCAGCTTACACAAAGTGTTTCGTCATGACATGTGATGAGGGAGATATCCGGACATTCCTGGCGAAGAAGCCTTACATCATGCTCGTAGATGGATGTTACACGTGTTCCCATCTTTATGCACTTAACGTGATCAATCTCCTTACACATCTTTATGAGTGTCTCGACAGGATAGAAAGCCTTGCTTGTTGCAGGATAAAGATGGATGACGATGTCGATATCTGCCCCCTCGGCTACATCCTTTACATACTCAAATGGAGCGTCAGGGTTCATTCCGAATCTCAGCCACATATGTGGAGGCATCAACAGAATTGCATCAGCTCCTGCTTCCTTTGCTTCCTTCGCCATCTCGATTGATTCGATTGTATTCTCGCAGTTGAGGCCACTTACGATTGTCATCTTGTCGCCGACTTCCTCGTTGGCAATCTCGACGATTCTCTTTCTCTCTGCTCTTCTGAGTCCTGTTACCTCTCCTGTATGACCGTTCACGACGATACCCTGGATGCCGTCATCATAGAAGCTCTTAATCCATCTGAGGTATACTCTGAATTCTTCTTCGTTGATGGAATAATCATCGTTCAATGGTACTGATACTGCTGGGAAGATTGTCTTGAAATTCTTTACTTTTGTCATTTTTATGCTCCTTTGAAAACATCGAGTGCAACATCTCTATGCGCGCTTCCATATGTGCAATCGTTTGTTTCATTTACAACATCATTTTTAATGCCGAAATTGAGGAAAGCAATGAATTTTTATATTCTGCAATAAATTGCACAATACTGTATTTTTGATTTGAAATATGCAAATTTTTGCATACACTAAAAGAAGAGAGATTGGATTATGGCCACACTGAAAGATGTAGCAAAGAAAGCAAATGTCGATGTTAGTACTGTTTCAAGAGCTTTGAACAACACATCCTACGTCCACCCCGAGACAAAAAGGAGAATTATCGAGGTAGCCGAAAGCCTGGGGTACCACCCAAATGTCGTAGCACAGGCCTTGAGAAGCGGAAAGCGCAATACAATAGCTTTCATAGTGCCACGGATTGCCGATGCGCTCTATTCAGATATGGTGCCGGCAATATCTGATGAAGCGAGGAAGCTCGGTTACCAGTGTATTCTGGGTATAACAGATGATAATGAAAACACAGAGAAGGAGATTCTCGAGAGGCTTCGCAAAGGACTTGTCGACGGGATTATCATTTCATCAAGCGGTAAGAATAACAGAATTCTGAGGGATATCAACGCAGAAGGTATTCCCGTACTTCAGACTGTGAGGAAACAGGATGACAAGCTATCCAGCATTGTTACCGATTATTACAAGAACGGCTATGATGCAGTCAAATATCTCTTCAGCCGTGGCTGCAGACACCTTGGTCTTATAATCGGGAACCTCGCTCTTCATCCTTATATGGAAAGGTACAACGGCTTCCTGAAGGCGCTGAGGGAAGTCGGGATAGAAGGTATTGTCGCCATGGACGACAGCGAGCCTATGACCTTTGACTACGGCCTTGTGTGCACAAACAAACTCTTTGCCGAGAACGGTGAAATCGACGGCGTTCTTGCTTCTCTCGACATACAGGGACTGGGAGCCCAGAGAGCACTGAAACTTATTGGAAAGAAAATCCCGGAAGATGTCAGGCTTATATCTATGACGGGAATCAGCCTCGGAGGATATCTTGAGACCACCATGACAAGCATGGAGGTCCCCGCAAAGGAGATGGGAAGGGAAGCTGTGAATATGCTTATCAGAGATATTGAGGCAAAGGGCGGGACAAGACCTGTTAAGCACACAGTATATTCATCGGTTCTCGTTGAGAGAGAATCAACTTGAAGTGACAACTGAATATTCTCTTCACCTTATGGCTTACAATCCCTTTCAAGAGTCAGGCAGACTCGATGATATTTCCATAAACAAAAGGCTTCAACACAACTCGAAGATACTCTACTCCTTTCTTCCGATATATTCTTGTATCTGAGTGGTTTTTCCTCTTCTTCCTGCATACCTGTTCATTTTCCGGACATCAACATTATAAGTATTTACTGCATTATCATATATTGTCGGAATCTCCGACTGGCTATATGTTGCCGACATGCTCTTCTCGGCAATTATATCCACAAGCATCTTTTCAATCGTCATTTCATGTGGACTCTCTACCGACAGAGGAGATTGACTGATTAAATCCAAAACTACAACGCAGTCGCTAATCCAATATTTGTCGAATTCCTTTCTTGTAGGATTGTATAATACACCCTTTTTACATTCTTCCTTAAGAATCTCGAAAATGTAAAAGCTTACATCCTTTTCAACCTGGACATATATCGTATTCTGGGCAATTTGATGATTCAAAAATTCATTGAGAAGTACACTTTCAAACACAACAAATGCCAGTTGCGGATAGCTCGCCTTTAAAGTGTTAATCAAAACTTTTGCCTTTTGTGAATAGAGTGGTTTATATTGAGGCAGTTTTCCTGTCTCAGATGTAATATAAGCGTTATATCCTACCTTTGAAATTTTCTTCTCCTTTAACAAATTATATAGTATCCAGCGAAATGCCTCTTCTCCTAATTCAGGCCTTACATCTTTAAGTGCTTGAAAAAGATCATCACGCGAATATGTTTTTTCTTCTGATAATACTGATAACGCCTTCTCTTCCCACATTTTCAATCCTTACTCCAGCACATTGTCAATTTCATTTCATTTTGACTATATGCTGATTATAACTGAAAGTCCCTACTTATGTAAGCGTTTTGTCAATTTTTCGATTTTTTGACAACATGCTGTTTAACGAGAACGTGCACCAGATTAGTAAGCTCTGTCCGAAAAAAACAAAAATCCTTGGATTGATTTCCGTTCTTTCCTTTCTCTCATTGATAACACAACTTGAGGTATAATTTTTACACCTCAAGTTTAGACAGTCTTCTTCACTATTGCCTTACCTGCATTCTGAAGATGTATCTCAAAGAAAAGCATAGCCTCAGAGTCTTTTCAGAATCTCCTCTGTCTGTTTCTCATCATCGATTATGCTTATCTCGAAGGCTTTCTTTCCGGCATCCTTTATCGATGCACCTATATGATAGAGAGTCTTTCTGTCGAGTATCATGAACCTGTCGTGAAACTCAGTTGTGTACTTCAAAGAAAGAGACGGGTATTCCTTATTGAATGCGTCGATTTCACTCTCCGTCAATTTCGAGTGTTTCTCGCCTGTGTAGATTTCGACTCTCACACCTTCTTTCTTCTTGGAGAGCAAGTCAAGCGTTGCCGTATCTGTATATCCGTCGATAAGGATAATCTCTTTATCTGCCGACTTTATTATGTTGGCAATACAGGAGAAGGCGTCGAACATCTGACCCATGAAGAATAGCACGGCTTTCTTTTGCCTCGGTTCCTCAAGCTGCTTTAAAACTTGTCCTATGGCTTCATCATGCTCGAGAAGCTTCAAGTCAATTCTGTCTAATCTGTTGAAGACCAAGGCATTGTCGTAAAGATATTGTCTCATCTCTTTGAAGAGCCTTATAAGCATCTTGCTTTGTCTGACAGCCAGTTCGCCTTTTAGGACTGTCATTAACATATAAATACCCTGTTCCGTAAAAGCATAGGGTAGATATCTTTTTCCTCCCCAACTTGAGGTGAAATTTTTGCACCTCAAGTTCAGGAGCTCTTCTTCCGTAAGCCTGAACATGAAATCTTCTTCATCAAATTTCTCTTTATTGTTCTTCACCTGGCGGTTAAAGTTCTTCGTTTCATAGCCATATATTTCAGCTAAATCCGAGTCCAGCATCACCTGTACGCCACGGATGGTGTATATCTTGTTTCGAATATCATTTGAGTTTTTGAGCTGAGGTATTATATCTTTGCTGTCTTCCATATTCTTATTGTACATGGTTAGCTCAATAAGGGAAGGCAAAAAGGAACAACAATATAGACTGTAATGGATTATTCCATATTATCGAGGTCAAAAATTTTGACCTCGATAACAAAGCAACATTTTCTGTAGTCAGTTATTCTCTTAGTCGTTGCTGTCGACGACTTTAGCCAATCCGCCTTTACTTGTTTCCCTGTAGAGGGACGGAATAGCAGTTCCAGTCTCCATCATGACTTCAACTACATCGTCAAAACTGACTTTGTGCCTTCCGTCGCTCATAAGAGCAAAGGAAGCGTGGTCGATTGCCCTCATACATGCCATAGCATTGCGCTCGATGCACGGAACCTGCACAAGCCCCATCAACGGATCGCAGGTAAGTCCCAGGTGGTGCTCCAAACCCATTTCAGCAGCATATTCAACCTGATGGACTGATCCTCCCAAGAGCTGTGTCGCAGCAGCGCCCGCCATAGCACACGCAACCCCGACTTCACCCTGGCATCCAACTTCAGCACCGCTGATAGATCCGTTTGATTTCACTATATTCCCTACTAGCCCTGCTGTTAAAAGCGCTCTCTTTATTCTTATCTCAGGTATCTGATATTCCCTCTGAAGGTAATAGAGAACTCCCGGAAGTACCCCGCAACTGCCGCATGTTGGAGCTGTGACAATTTTCCCGCCCCCGGCATTTTCCTCGCTTACGGCAAGAGCATAGGAGAGTGCTCGGGATGTGTTTCCGAGGCTTCCTGCAAAGTCTATCGACTTGGCGTGTGACTGACATGCCTTACGCTGGAGTTTAAGACCTCCGGGGAGAACTCCCTCATTCTCGAGTCCTCTTATGATGGCGTCCTTCATCACGTCCCACACGTCTCCTGCAAAGTCGAGAATCTCCTTGCCCTCATACTCTACTGCAACCTCCCACATCTGATAGCCCTGATAGTCGCAGTAATTGAGCATCTTCTCCATGTCACCTAAAACAAGTTCCGGATAGACAGTATCATCAGCCTCACTTTTCTCGCCTTCCTTTACAATTTTACCGCCACCGACTGAATAATATGTATCTGAAATATCTCCACTTATGAATGTGACGGCATTGGGATGATAAGGCTTAAAGATAGTCGGAAACCAGACTATCTCACTTTCGATTGCGTTATCATTAAAGACTGTGACTATCGCCTTGTCTGTAAGGTGGCCCTTACCGGTTGCTGCTAGCGAGCCGTAGAGTTCCGCCCTCACCTTCTTTACTTCAGGGTGTTCTTTGATAAATCTTTCCGCTGCACTTCTCGGGCCCATCGTATGGGAAGAAGAGGGGCCGTAACCTATTCTGTAGAGTTCTCTTAACGATTCCATGCCTTTATTTTAAAATCAAAAAACCAAATAAACAAGTTATGACCACTTGGGTTTGGCCTTGTGCTTAACCCAGTACTCCCCGTCGTCAGATATGACTATCTCTAGAATCAAATCCCTCTCTTTATTAAGGTAGTACCATATACCCGGTAGAAGAGAGAGTGTACGCCCCTCTCCGTTGCCTGTGAATGAAAAGGAAGATGAATGTCCGAAGAGGCTGATCCAATAGCCCGAGAGAACACCGTCAAGAGGAACGGTATACTTCTTCGAAAGTTCTATCTTGCTCTTTGTCAGTTCCCCGCTGTAGAGGGCAGAAAGAAAGCTCTCCCTCTTTATGGCCCCTAGGTCAGGATTATCGGCCCTGACGGCATCTATGGATAGCTCCTTGACGGCAACAGGAAGGGTCTCTGCTGCGTCGACAAGCATAGCCGCGAAGTATCCAAGCTGTGGCTCGACATAAACCTTATCCTCCCTACCCGGTTCCCAATACCCTCCAAGCGGCGTCAATGTGCCGAGTGGGTAGAAGACAAAGACGGAAAGAGACGACGGCGAAACCTCAACTTTTATCGCCCTTTCGTCAGCGTACAGATAATCTGTCTTTACGCTTTCCCCGTCAAAGTACCTCACCTTAAACCACATGCTCTCTCCCGTCTCTTCCTCCCAGCTGAGGTCGGAAAAGAGAGAGACTGTTATCTCCTTCTTTATTTCCAGCGTACAGGACGAAAGGAGAAAAAGAGAGCAGAGCGCTAATAAAAAAATTCTTCTCATACTCCTTTAACGCCATATTCCGGGATTTTGTCAAAATCAAGCGTGAATATGGGAAGAGGAGATTTCCTCACAAAGGAGAATTGGATGCTATCCGAATGTTCAATTCATGTCACATCCAGTATTTTCACTTCCATTCAACTCAGAGATTCAGCACTCCATAAAGCGGTACATTCTCCATCCAGCCCTGTGAAACATATTTCAATGTCGAAAACCGCACGGCCCGCCTAGGATTAAACTTATCGCAATATGCTTTGAGTCTCTGAGACCTTGTATTACCTCCGCTTTTTACCTCAATCGGGATGATATCGACATCCTTTTGAATGAGAAAATCCTGCTCGAACGTAGCACTCTCCGTTCCATAATAATATATAGGATAGTCTGTTGTCGCTTTCAGTTCCTGAAGCACATACTGTTCGGTAGCCACACCTTTGAATTCAACAAAAGCATCATCTCCTTCTATTATTGCCTTCGCAGGTATTTCTGATAAGGCTCCAAGAAGCCCGACATCTAAGAGAAAGAGTTTGAATGAGGACATTTTCATGTAAGCTTTCAGAGGGAGACGAGGCTCGCTCACCATGTTTATCTTCCTGACTACACCATAGTCAAGGAGCCATTGTATGGCTGTTTCATATTCCGATGCCCTTGCACCTTTTTTCATCTTTCCGAAGAAAAACCTTCTGTTTTCCTTTGCAAGCTGTATAGGTATTGAGTCCCATACAAGCCGTACCCTCTCGAGTTCAATACCTTCTATGTGGTTACCGAAATCTTCTCTGTAGAATGCGGTAATCGCTTTCTGTTTTTCCCTGACAAGTTTGTAATCCTTATCAGAGACAAAGCTTTCAACGACCTCGGGCATTCCCCCGATATAAATATAGTTTTTGAGCCAGAAAAGGTACCTGTCGGCAAACATATCTATCAAAGAGAAGTCTCCGGTTAAGAGTGTGGCCGAGAGTTTTTCTTCCCCGATTGCATTCAGGAACTCCCGATAGGAAAGAGGATACAGATTCATGAGATCCACCTTACCTACTGGAAATGAAACTCCTTTATGGTGTGCTATCCCGAGAAGAGAACCTGCTGCAACAATGTGGTATTCACGCCCAACCTCACAAAATGTCTTTAATGATTCCAAAGCCTTCGGCGCATTCTGGATTTCATCAAATATGATAAGCGTGTCGCCTTTTGTTATTGTAACTCCACTCTCAATACTGAGGCTCAATATAAGCCTGTCTAAATCATGCGTTCCATCAAAAATTGCAACGGCACGCGGGTTGTTAAAAAAGGAGATGTAAGCCGTACGTTTATACCAGGTTCTTCCGAATTCCTGCATAAGCCAGGTCTTACCAACCTGACGGGCCCCCATTATGATAAGAGGCTTTCTATCTTTTTTCCCCTTCCATTCTACCAGTTTTTCCATCACATCTCTATTCATAACACCCTCATCTTATGATAACTAAATGAATTATACTTCGAAATCTGTTAATTGTTAATCGATATTTACACTTTTTCGGACCTAAAAATATAGAAATGTTACATTTTTTAGGGCCTGAGACAGGGTCAACTTCACATTTTTTCGGACCTGAATTGTTGGTAATTGTACTAGTTTGTCCCCAAAAATAAAAAACACAACGGCCAAAAGCAATGTTAAACTGTTTTCCGCTCATGGAGGAAATATGGCACACATACTGTTGAAGAATATATATTGTCTAATGACGGATCCGGATCTCCCGACACAGAGTGGAGTTGACCTGAGGATGGATGGAGGCCTTGTTACAGAAATCGGAAAGGGCCTTGATAGAAAAGGCGCAGAAACCGTCGACTGCTCAAAACTCGTCGTCGTGCCGGGCTTTGTGAACACACACCACCATTTCTATCAAACTCTTACAAGGAACATTCCTGCTGTTCAGGATGCAAAACTCTTCTCCTGGCTTGTCTATCTCTACGAGAGATGGAAGAACATTGATAGCCAAAGTGTTTATATTTCGTCGTCGCTTGCACTTGCTGAATTAGCAAAGACTGGCTGCACATGTACAACCGACCATCACTACGTCTACCCGAAAGGCTTCGAAGGGGACGCTATGGCATTGCAATTTGAAGCTGCGGACAGAATAGGGATGCGCTTCAGCCCCACACGAGGCTCGATGAGCCTTTCAAAGAAGGACGGCGGTCTTCCTCCGGACAGTGTAGTTCAGAGCGAAGATGAGATAATCGCTGACAGCGAAAGATGTATAAAAACATTCCATGATCCTTCTCCCCTCGCAATGCATAAGATTGTCCTTGCCCCATGCTCTCCATTCAGCGTAACAAAACGCTGTATGAAAGAGTCGTCGGAGCTCGCAAGAAAGTACAACGTCGGCCTTCATACGCACCTATGCGAGACAATCGATGAGGAGGATACATGCCGTAAGATGTACGGAATAAGACCTCTTGAACTGATGGAGGAGTGCGGTCTTATAGGAGAAGGAGTTTTCTATGCACATGGAATACACTTCAATGATGAAGAGCTGGATCTCCTTGCTTCAACGCATACATCCATTGCTCACTGCCCCTCGTCGAATATGCGACTCGGAAGTGGTATATGCCGTGTGAGAGATATGCTCGAGAGGGGAATCAATGTCGGAATCGGAGTCGACGGCTCGACAAGTAACGATTCTTCCGATATGCTCGGCGAAATGAGGAATGCACTACTACTCCAGAGAGTAAAATACGGCTCCACAAGTCTCAGTGCACGTGATGTCTATAAGATGGCATGTGAAAACGGCGCAAAGATGCTGCAGTTCAAAAACCTCGGAAAGCTCATCCCTGGCTGGGGCGCAGATGCTGCCCTATTTGACGTATCGGGACTTGAGTATGCGGGCTCGCAGACAGACCCCGCAGCATCGCTTCTCTTCTGCGGAACAAAGCATGAGACGAAGTACACCATCGTCAACAGTGAGTTTGTTGTAAAGGACGGACATCTCGTGGGATGGGACGAAGAGGAACTAGCGGAAAAAGGAAGAGAAGAGAGCAGAAAGCTCCTGGAAAGGGCGTGATTACACTCCGCCAGACGCAAAGATATCTTTTCCGTCTATGAGATGAACCTTTGTATCAAGAGTGGCGATATCGACCAAAGCTGTAGTAAACCCAGCTTTGGACACAAGGTAATATTCCTTGTCACAATGCGACGGAAGTACAAGAAGTGACTTTCTCTTCAAATCCTCCAGAGTGCCGACATCGACGCACCTATCACTCCATTTGAACTCCCCGAAGAGGTAGGTGCCGCCTTCACACTCCGCCACAAAGTCAATCTCCTCGTTTTTCCTCTCCAGCGGATTAGCAAATTCAACTGAGCCGTAGTTCTTTACAGCTTTTGAGGTCTTGTTGACGATATACTCCCTGAGTGTCTCTTCGATACGTTTACCGATAAAAGAGTCAAGAGTTTTGACTGTCTCCTCGAGGAAAACCTCTCCCCTCTCCAGTTCAATCGCTTTCTCCGCCGGATATACAAACCTAAACCAGAAAGCAAGAAAATTATCTTTTATCTCCCATCCGAGTACTTTCGAGTCTATTACCGCATTCTTCTTCTCGCTTACAAATGACAGATTCTCCAGTTTTTTCAACATTGAGGAGCAGAGCGCCTGGCTTATACCTGCTTTATCTGCAATTTTGGATGTCTTGTTAACTCCTTCTGCAATCAATGACATGATGCCCATGTAGGAATCAACATTACGCACTTCTGAGTACAGAAGAAGATATGGTTCCGATAGGAGTGCTCCTCCAAACGAGAAGAATTCCTCCCTCAATGCTTCTTCAAATGTTCTGTACTTGCTCAGTCTCATCAGGTAGTACGGAACCCCTCCGGTAATAACATAGGAGGAAGCAATGTCGTCGAGTGTCCAGGAAGGGAAGAAGCTTGAAACTTCCTCCGCTTTGATTGGCTTGAGGGCAAAGGAAAGAGATGAGCGGCCGTAAAGAGGAGTTTTACTCCCAAGCACTCTCTCTACCATAAATGACTCCATTGATGAGCATAGTATAAGCTTCAGCTCTGTCTTCTGGAAAACGAGGTCGGAGTATTTCTGGATTATCGAAAGAATGTCTTTATTGCTTTCTTCAAGAAAAGAAATCTCGTCGATTATGAATAATAGCTTTTCTTTTTCCGCGAGTCGGGCTATATCGAGAAAAGCATCCTCATAAGAAGAATAGACGACGGACGCACTTTGGGAGAAGAGCAATGAGATTTGAGACGCAAGGTCTTTGAGGTTACTCTTTTCATTTGTTGTCGCCTGAAGCATGACTGCCCTTTTACCCTCTGAAAAGTGTTTGAGGAGAAAACTCTTCCCTATGCGCCTCCGACCGTATACAACACCTAGGTCATAGCCGTCTTTAGCCCATAACTTTTCAAGAACGGCTAACTCTCGCTTTCTTCCAATGAACTCCATCAGGGTATCTCCTCTCAATACCCCTTAATCATAGTATTCAATTCATGATTTATCAAATCATAATTTAACAAATCACGATTTAATTGTAAAGAAAGAGGGGGAAAAGTTATCTTGAAGAAGATGCTGTTCTATCAGTTGCTCTCTTCTTTGAGCTTTCTGAGGTAGTTCTTTCTGAAGTCCAGGAGGATATCCTGTACATCTTTACTTCTGTAGTCGCTGTAAGTCCACGAAAAGGAGACAAAACCGTGATTCTGGTAGATAAGCGTTACTTCGGCATAGAGAGAGGAGCCGATTGCAATGCGGTGGGAACGGTTCTTTGTTGTGGCAAGTATTACGTTGGCGGCACTCATCGTCCCGGGGTCGAGGTTAATCTTACGTCCTCCGTCCTCTTCCCATTCCTTTTCAAGCCTGTTGGTGAAGAGTTTTGCTTCTCTCAATTCATCAGGAGAAACAAGCTTTTTAAAAGAGATGAAAAAACGTTCAATGCCTTTTCCCATCTCACTGTCATAGTAATCGGTAAAGGAAAAGGGAATGGAGGGCGAGACGATATCTATCTCGCCGAATTTATTCTCGAGCTTCTCTTTAAGTGTGGAAGGAAATCCTCTTGTCGAGAGGACTCCCGAAAACAGCAACACTTTTCCGTACGCTTTCTCTTCCATCAGTCCAACCCGTTCTCATAGACGCCCAGCACCCTAAAAGATACTGTAGCCTCTCTTATTTCATTGCATATCTCATCAAATAATGCATAGTCCGGGATAAGCACATCAACATAGAATGTGTACTCCCAGGGCTTACCCTGGATAGGTCTGCTCTCAAGCTTCTGCATATTGAGTTTCCACTTCGAGAATATCTCCAAGACCTTCATGAGAGAACCCGGCTCATCTGAAACATTGAAGAGAAGAGATACCTTTTCCTTCTTCCTGTCAGCCATGAATGAAGAGGCGTTCTCCTCACGCGTCAAAACATAGAAGCGCGTGTAGTTGCATGGGTTTGTCTCGATTGATTGGTGAATAATAGCCATGTTGTTGTATAGTGCTGCAGGACTTCCTGCGATGGCTGCATTCTCCCTGTTTCCTTCATTCTTTATAAAGCTTACAGCTCCGGCAGTGTCGAAGAATGGGATTATCTCTGCATTCGGAAGGTGGGACTCCAGAAATTCCCTGCATTGACTCAGTGCCTGCGGGTGTGAGTAGACTCTCTTTATCTCATCCTCCTTGACACCCGGGAAACCGATGAGGTTATGAACAACCCTCACTTCCGTTTCTCCCACAACGCTGAGCTCGCTGTGAATCTTGATTAAATCCAAGGGGTCATAAACAGCACCCCCGAGTGCGTTCTCGATTGGAATAACACCGAAAGAAGCATTCCCGTTCGATACGGCATCAAAGGCATCCTTGAACGAATGGCAGGGAAGTACCTTGACATCCTCATTGAAGAAGCGTCTTGCAGCAAGTTCGGAAAAAGCCCCTCTCTCGCCCTGGAAAGCAACGACAGGCTCTCTGAGATTAGCTGTAGCCTCAGGAGATGCTGATGCGTCTTTGATAGACTGAGGAATATGCCTGGGCCTCTTTTCAAGTGTTTTTCCGATTACTGGAGCTATCGCCTGGATATCGCGCATGAGCTTTTCAAACTGCTCGGGATAAAGCGACTGCGGGCCGTCGGATAGGGCCCTGTCGGGGTCTGAATGGACTTCGACTTCGATTCCCGATGCACCAGAGACAAGAAGCGCCAGGCTCATCGGGGCAACCATGTCCCTGATTCCCGTGGCATGTGACGGGTCTCCGATAACGGGAAGATGACTGAGCTTGTGGACAGCAGGGATAGCCGAGCAGTCGAGAGTGTTTCTCGTCATATGCTCGAATGTCCTTATACCCCTTTCACAGAGTATGACCTTGTCTGTTCCGGAGGACATAAGATACTCGGCAGCCATCAGCCACTCTTCGATTGTCGCACTGAGTCCTCTTTTGAGGAGTACCGGCATTCCTTTTTTTCCCACAGCTTTCAAGAGCTCGAAGTTCTGCATGTTCCGCGCGCCGATTTGCATGATATCTACATACTCGGCCATCATGTCGGTGTCTGTCGGAGAGACTACTTCCGATACTATAGGCATATCGAAAGCATCCCCCGCTTTTCTCAGGAGCTTCAAGCCTTCTTCTCCCAGGCCCTGGAAGGAGTACGGCGATGTACGTGGCTTGAATGCGCCGCCACGTAGGACTACAGCACCCGCCTCTCTTACCTTTTCTGCTATCGTCATTATCTGGTCATAGCTCTCGATTGCACAGGGGCCTGCCATGACGGAAATGCGGTTCCCTCCTATTGTAACACCCTTGACCTTTACAAGAGTATCGTCTTTCTTGAGTTCACGCGACGCCAGCTTATATGGTTTCGATATCGGGATAACCTTGCTCACCCCCGGGAGTATCTCAACTTCTCTGGGGTCTATATGTCCCGTTCCGACAGCACCAAGTACAGTCTCGTTTTCACCGACAATCTCCCTGACAAGAAATCCCTTTCTTTTCAGAAATTCAACTACTTTATCTTTTTCCTGTAAGTTAATACCTTTTTTGAGTACAACAATCATGGCTAGAATGATAGTATTTTCCTAATTTAAGGACAATTGAGATAGATGTTAAATAAAGAAGAAGTCGGAGCTTTATTCGCGTCATTTACAAATACACTCGACAAAATGGGATTCCCCGTTCCTGCCGTGGGGTTGATTGCTGCCGAGAATCCTTCGGCATACAGGGTACTTGTTGCGACCATCATATCGCTCAGAACTCAGGACAAGGTTACGTTTGAAGCGTCGAAAAGGCTATTGAGTGAGGCAAAGACGATAGACGAGCTTGAAGCAATGCCGGAAGAGAGAATAAGGGAGCTCATAAAGCCCTGTGGCTTCTACATAAGAAAAAGTGGAGAGCTCAAAAAGATAGCCGGAATTATAAAGAATGACTACAATTCTGTCGTTCCATCGAACAAAGAGACCCTCATGTCGCTTCCGGGGGTCGGAACAAAGACGGCTAATCTTGTCATGAATTTAAGCTTCAATAAGCCCTATATATGCGTCGACTGCCATGTACATGAAATATCACACAGGCTCGGTTGGACAGACGAAAAAACACCGGAGGAGACGGAAAAAGCTCTCGAGAAAATACTTCCCGTGGAGTACTGGATAGAAATCAACGAGCTCTTCGTGCGCTACGGTCAGGCTGTATGTACGCCCATATCACCAAAGTGCTCACTCTGCCCGCATAGCGAGAGGTGTCCGAAGAAAGGAGTTATCAATTCACGATGATTAAGCTTATTGCATTTCTCGGTAACCCGGGTAAGGATTACGAAAAAACAAGGCACAACGCCGGTTTTCTGTTCGCTGATGAGATTTATCCATCAGCAAACTGGCAGAGCAAGTTTCACGCATTCTATTTACAGGATGGCGAGAGAAGAATTCTCAAACCGCTGACATATATGAACCTCAGCGGTACATCGGTCAGTGAGACTTCTTCATTCTTTAAGATTAAAGCAGAGGAAATACTTGTCGTCCATGACGACATGGATCTTCCTCTCGGAAAGGCAGTACTCCAGAATGGTGGTGGGACGAAGGGACACAACGGCCTCAAGAGCATACGTGACCGCATAGGAAATGCTTCCTTCTACCGACTTCGTATCGGAATCGGGAAACCGATACATGGCGATACTTCCCTCTATGTCACGTCTCCCTTCACCTCCTCCGAGTTGATAACCCTCTCCTCTCTTTTCTCACTTATAAGGAAGGACTGGCCCCTCGAAGAGAAAGAGAAGAGCTGGATGGTTGAAATAAGGTAGTTAAATTCAACATTTTGAACATTTCTATTTGATATTGTTTCTGGTAAAATTAACGAGGTGTGCTACAATTGTCGAGAATAGTAAAACACGAAGGGGAAACCATGATAAACAGAGACCTAAGAATAGCCAATGTCACAAGACGCATCCTTTCCTATGATAAGCCTGTCTTCCAGACTAAAGAAGGGCCTGGATCCTTCTATCCGGAAGCTGCAGCGCTCAGCTACAGATACAATCAGGAGATGAAGAAGGAGGGAAAGAACTCAGACTACATTTCGGCAGGTAAACTCAATGCCAGTGCAACCCTCCACTATGTCTACCAGATTATCCTCTCGTACCTTTTAGGGGAAAGCGATAGGGATTTCTTCGAAAGAAGAATACAAACTGTAGAGTCCAATGAAGAGCTCAGGGATGCCCTTTCCTTCTACTCCAGGGAATTCCCGACGGAAATTGAAGACGATAAGACAATCGAAGAGGAAATGAGAGGTTACTTCATCCACCAGGTTCTCTTGCAGAACAGAGCACTCGTCAAGGCATCAAAGCCTTTCGTCGCACCCGACGGCCTTACTCTGCCATCTTCATTCAAGGCACTCTCGTCAGTCCTTTCCTCATACATAAAGGATGATTTACGTAACGGAGAGCCCAACCTCGACGATGTATTTACATTCCTATGCATGCCTGCTCGGCTTTATCCGGATTCTCTTATAGATCAGCTACAATACATTCTCCGAGAATGGGCAGATATGCTCCCCGAGAGCTTTATACGCCTCCTCAAGTCATCAATTGACTACATCAATGAAGAAAGTAAGGATCGCGGCTTCGGCGGTGGCCCGGTGAATGTCCCTGTTGTCGACTACTCGTCAGAACTCAACGAGTACGAGGCTTTCTCCTCCGACTCCAACTGGATGCCATCCGTCGTCATGATTGCAAAGTCAACCCTCGTCTGGCTTGATCAGCTCTCCAAAGCTTACGGCAGGTCCATTACAAGCCTTGATCAGATTCCAGACGAAGAGCTCGACACAATGCGCGACAGGGGAATAAACGCCCTCTGGCTCATAGGACTCTGGCAGCGCAGTGAAGCATCAAAGACCATCAAGCACCTATGCGGGAATCCCGATGCCGTTGCATCTGCATACTCGCTCAAGGACTATGACATATCGCCGACGATAGGTGGATGGGAAGCTGTATACAACTTGAAGGAGAGATGTCAGAAAAGAGGAATAAGACTTGCTTCCGACATGGTTCCGAACCATACGGGAATTGACGGCAACTGGGTATATGAACACCCCGATTACTTCATCAGTCAGGACTATCCTCCCTTCCCGACATATACATATAACGGCCCGGATTTATCCACAAACCCCGACTGGGAAGTAAAGATTGAGGACCATTACTATGACAGAACAGATGCTGCCGTAACATTCAGAATGCGTAACCGCCATACTGGAGAGACGAAGTATGTATTCCACGGCAACGATGGCACAACAATGCCCTGGAATGACACAGCACAGCTTGATTACCTTAATCCTGTAACAAGAGAGGCTGTCATTCAGAAGATTCTCCACGTTGCAAGAAACTTCCCGATTATTCGTTTCGATGCCGCAATGACACTAGCTAAGCGCCACATAGAACGTCTCTGGTACCCCAAACCCGGATGCGGTGGTGATATCCCGGGAAGAGCTGAGCATGCACTGGACGAAAGGGAGTTCAACGAGCGTATTCCTGAGGAGTTCTGGAGAGAAGTAGTCGACAGAGTTGCAAAGGAAGTTCCTGACACTCTTCTTCTTGCAGAGGCATTCTGGATGATGGAAGGATACTTCGTCCGCACCCTCGGTATGCACCGTGTATATAACTCGGCATTCATGAATATGCTCAAGAATCAGGAGAACCAGAAGTACAGAGACTCGATTAAAAAGACCCTCGTCTTCGAGCCCGAGATTTTAAAGCGCTACGTCAACTTCATGAACAACCCCGATGAAGATACCGCCATCAGCCAGTTCGGATGTGACGACAGATACTTCGGAGTGGCTACCCTTCTATCGACCCTCCCGGGTCTTCCGATGATAGGCCACGGTCAGATTGAAGGCTACAGAGAAAAGTACGGCATGGAATACCAGAGAGCATACTACGACGAGAAGCCGAATCTATGGCTCATCGGAGAGCATGAGAAGAGAATCTTCCCTCTCTGGAGACGACGCTATCTCTTCAGCAATGTCGACAACTTCAATCTTTACGACTGTATAAACAATAATGGTGGAGTTGAAGAGTCGGTATTCGCATTCGTCAACGGCGCAGGAACCGAGAGAACACTTGTTCTTGTAAACAACCGCTATGAAAGGTGTGAAGGCAGAATCAACACTTCGGCGCCGAAGGTAAGAAAGTACGGCGACGAGAGAAGGGTGGAGACAACAACACTTGCCGAGAACCTGGGACTGAGCTACGGCCCTGAAAGATACACACTCTTTGATTCTGCTCTTGATAAAATGACATATATCGTCCCATCGATGAACCTCTTTGAGGGATACTACTTCTCACTCAACGGGTATGAATCGAAGGTCTATTGGAATATAAGGGAAGTCGAGGACACCGACGGCTGTATAAAACGCCTCTATGACGAATACGGCTCGAGGGGCATTAAGGATTTCTCGAAAGCACTTTCACTTATGAAGCTGGAGCCTGTCTATAAGACAATCGATGCACTCAGAAGAGAGAGCACCATCGACCTTATAAAGAAGATAGTAAGTGGAGAGGGAAGTAAGGAAGACGAAAGAGTTCTCCTCTTAACTGTTGCCGAAGCATACTCCATGCTATATGAAGGATATAAGACGATGGAGGAGGCAACAAAGGGACAGCTAGGACTAGCACCGATGGATGTCAAACCTCAGCCTGTAATCAAATTCGTCAGGTTCCTCGGTAAGTCTTTCGGCGCAAAGGGCCCCAAGGTATTCCCATCCTGGTCGAGCATAGATAACTCCCTTCCTCTTCTTATCGCAGCATCCCTCGCGCTCATCCCATTCACAAAGGATAACCATGAGCCGAAGGCGCTCATGAAGACAGCAGATAGTTTAATGCTGACACAGTTCTTCCATACCGAACTCGATAAAACAGCACTCGACGAGAACAAACGAAAGGAGTTGATGCATCTTGCTGCATTCTTTGTTTCGACAACGATGCTCATAAGAGATGAAATGGAAGACTCGACTCCTCTTGAGATACTCTCATGCGTCCTTAACGACGACGGCGTGATGAATCTCACGGGATGCAACGAATACCAGGGTACAATATGGTACAACAAGGAAAGTATGCAGAAGGCCATCCTTGCACTCACCCTCGCCTATGCAGCATCAAGTGACAGAAAAGCAAAGGATGTAGACCTCTTTGCAAAGGATTTGATGGACAGGGAGTTCAAGAGCGAGTATAAGCTTTCCGCTCTTTTGAAGAACGCCGGATGAGTTGACGAGAAAATTTAATGAGGACTAGAATAGAATTATGAAAACATGGCTCACATATTTAGCAGCGGTTTTAATGGCGGGAGCGACGGCATTTGCCTTCCCGTCATCAACGGTTTTTCTCTCTTTGATGGAACGCCTTACAGCAGCACTGACTAATGTGGCGATTTTCCTCTTCATTCCGATTTCATTCATCACACTCGCAAGTGCAGTGGCATCTTTAAAGAAGGATAAAATCGGAGGAAAGACAGTCAGGGTTAATATCGCATGGGCTGTCGTTACTTCCCTTGTCCTAGCACTTCTTGCCGTGGGCCTCTTCTCCTTCCGTCCTCTCTCGTTTCCGGTAACATCCACTTCCGGCGGAAAAAGCTTAGAGCTCTTCTCTTCCTACACTACAAATCTGGATATACTCGGAACGAATTCATTCCTTTCTTCTCATTTTCTACCACTAGTGTTTCTTGCTCTTATTTGCGGTGCGGCACTCAAGCCCTCATCTGATATAATCAAGCCCGCATACACAGTCATGAACTCATTCTCTGAAGTCATGTTCCGTATAGAAAAGACAGTGGCATACTTCGGAGCACTCTATGTATATGTTGCAGCCTCCGCATTCTTTGTGGGTCAATGGAAGGAAAAGACAATATTTGACTACCCGTCATTCTTCCTGACACTCCTTATTTCGGCTGTGGTGATAATCGCTGTTGTTATTCCTCTTCTCTATGCTTTCTTTACAGGCTTCAAGAAGAATCCGTATACAGTACTCGGTCGCTCACTCTCGTCTCTCTTTTTCGCATTCTTCAGCGGTAACATATATGCCACTGCACTCCAGACAGAAGCTGTGGAGAGAACAAACCTCGGAGTGCAGAAGAGAATCGTCAACGCATCCGTTCCCTTCGGCATATTCTTCACCCGCGGCGGAACAGCATTCGTTTCAACAGTCACTGTCCTTTCTCTTCTTTCTTCCCTCGGAGGAGAGATAACACTCGAAAAGGCAGCAATTATTGCGCTCGTCAACATTGTATTGAGCACCCTTTCCTTCTTGAGCGCAGGAAGTGAAGTTGCCCTTGTGTCGATTGCCCTTTTCAAGGCCTGCAATATAACAGTAT
Organism: Ruminococcus intestinalis; assembly: GCA_963648635.1. Lineage (GTDB taxonomy): Bacteria > Spirochaetota > Spirochaetia > Sphaerochaetales > Sphaerochaetaceae > Ornithospirochaeta. The sequence continues at coordinate 4,544 of CAVJEL010000014.1, read as the reverse complement.
ATGGCGCAGAGGCAGCTGTGTTTGCTGTCCTTCCATTCCTCAACGGAATTGCCACAGCGCTTGATATAACACTCATAAGTGCAGTGACAAACATAATTGCAAGAAAGACCAAGACAGATATCATGGTACCAGCGAGGGACGTTATCTAAATGCAGAATCAGAATAGGAAAAATTTACTTTTACAGCTCTTCATCCAAACTGTAATCCTTGTCCTCTATGCTTTATTTTTCGTCAATATACTTTTGGCAGCGTCTAGTGTTGACGGCTTTGACGGCGTAAAGGAAGTAGCTGTAAAGTACACTCCCTTCCTCATCATTCTCATCGCATCCCTCTTTCCAGAGTTTTCGCTTCTAATAAAGCATAAGCTCCACAGCCAGGACGGAGAGATAATTCCGTTTTTGTTCACCATAACATCGCTCCAGGCAAGTTTAATCGCCCAGGAAGGTTTCTCGGCTATGGGATATTATTTCGACTACCCGCTCGAGCTCCTTGTCCTTCAGCGCTTTTCCCTCATCGCAACTGCGGCTATCTTCCTTCTTTCAAGCCTCAGGTATTACGGCTTCTCATCTTCTCATATGGGAGTATACAACTTTGTATTTCTTGCATTCTCCTTCTCTATATCTATTTTGATTCCGGTATCGACATACAAGACTGAGATGACAATAACCTCCTCACTCTATGAAATCTATCTACAACTTGCTATCCTTCTTGTCTACGTTGCAGCAATCACAACCCTTGTGATAATCGAGTTCAAAGATAAGACGGTTCTTAACATAAAGCGATCCATCGCTTTCATATCGCTTGCAATCGGCATTTACGTCTATCCGTTCAATACGTTCTGGACGAGTATAATATCATCAGTATTCTACATCGTCGGAACTGTAATACTCGTCATCGACGCAGGTGACAGCCTGTAAACAATAACAAAGAAAAAACAATTCTTTATTTTATAGAATAATAGTAAAAACAAAACTAAAAGCCCAATAATCGAACATTTGTCTGATATCTTACAAAACACTCGTTTTTACTATCTCTTTTTTCATCTTTTTTCACGATAGTAAACATCAACTAAGCTTGACCTCTTCCCTCTCTCTTACGATACTGTCCAGGGTACAGAAAATTTGCACTTGATGTTTGTTAAAATTATGAATAAAAGATATATACTTATTTTTACTATTATCGCTTTACTTCTCGCTTCATGCGAGGCAGACCTCAATAACATAGATTCCGCCGTAAAGACGGCATCTGTCACACTTAAAATCACAAATAATACAGAATCGAGGTCAATACTACCCGAAGTAACAAAGATTGCATCATACTCTGTTACGCTCCAAAACAAAGCGAGCGAAGATGTTAAATACACAGCCTCCTTTAAGGAAGGAGATAATATAACGATTGACAGCGTTCTCGTCGGGGAATACACAGTTACAGTCGACGGCTGCTCTGATATTGATGCATCAATAAAGGTTGCAACAGGAACTACAAACCTCACCGTCAAAACAGATGGGGACAACACAGCATCCGTCACACTTGACTGGCTGGATGAAGGAAAAGGCTCCTTCTCTGTCGATATCGACTGGGCAGGGCTCACAAAAGAAGACAACTTCCTCTATAAGGCAATAAAAGATAAGAGCCTCGGCTTCCAAGCATGGGATACGGAAAACAAAAAACCTTTCAACAACGCCGAAATACAATGGGTAGACGATGCTTCCTTTACTGCAAAGACATTCAAATACACCCAGACTAATATCCCGACAAGTAAGGACAAGAGGTCAACAAACATCTCATTCAGGATTTATTCAAAGATGGATGGTGCCGACCAGGTTATTGCTGAAACCTTCTATACAACGGTCACAATCTTCGCAAACATAACGAGCTATCCTGACGGCAATGAGTCCTTCTCCCTCAAGAATGAGAATATCGTGTACTACCTCAAGAACGTAACAAATGTTACTTCTTCCCTCAACTCGGAAGACTCAGCAAAGAAAGTTGATGTTTCATGGAAATATCCCAGCCTCAATGACGGTAATTACCTCCTCAAGGTCTGGATTACAAACAACGAAACAAACGAAATCGTAGGCGAGGAAAAAAATATAAACTACAGTGTCCTTAATACAGTGGCTACCGGTGCTACAACAGCCACATTTGAAGGCCTCTCCCCTGATTACTCTTACACCGTACACCTCGTCAACTACACAAACGACACCAATCTCGTCTATTCCTATTCAGCTGAAACCACACCGCTTACCAGTATAAAGACGAAGGTTAAGGTTACTTCAATTTCATTCGCGTCTGGTTTTGGGGCAAGCTACGTCATGGGCGATAGTGTTTCCGTGAACGCCAACATCGCACCGGGTGATGCAACTATAACTGGCTATACTGTTTCTGCGCCCGATCTCGCTGTCAAAGACAAGACCGTCACCTTCGATAAATCTGGTGACTACACAATAACAATCACAAGTGATGACGAGGACGCAGTACAGAAGACTGCATCCACAACAGTCACAGTCAGACTTGCTACTCCTCAGAACTTCACTCTTGAGAAGACTGCCGAGGGTATGGCACTCAGCTGGCCTTCTGTTGATACCGCTACATCTTACTCAATCAAGAAGACATACGATGGCGAAGAAGAGATGCTGACAGCAGACGGAACATCATTTACAGATAGCAGTGTCAAGACAGGCGTTGAGTACACATATTCTGTCAAGGCTGTAAGAAGTGATGATGCTAAGTTCGATTCCGACTTCACAGAAGAGAAGAAGGAAACAATTAAAAACACCTTCATTACCGTAACTGCACCTGCAAATGTTACAAGCGAGAACTTCAAGCCTATCCTTGAGACTGCACTGAAGGGTCAGTTTGTTACAGACCTCAAGGGTATAACGGTGACAATCGACACATCTTCTTCTACTCTTCTCTCCTCCGAGAATACTACAATCACATGGCTTCTCAATGGTGAGAAAATTGGAACGGAGAACAGCAAGACTGTCGATATCGACAGAACTAATGTCGACATCAACGCACATGAATCTTCAAACTCTCTCCAGCTTGTTGTAACAAAGGATGGTATAACATACAGTGCTGCAGCAACTGTACACTACATAGAGACAGACCCAGGTGAATTAACAATCACAACAGAAGAAAGCACCGTCAAATATAAAGTGCCGTTGCAGCTTGAGATATCAACTGCAAACAATGTTGATTGTGCGATATCGTGGACATCATCCGACCCTACTGTAGCAACAGTCGACGAGAACGGTGTTGTGACAGCAGAAGAGGACGGAACAGCAACAATCACTGCAACCATAGTTGCTACCGGAGAGAGTGCAACGAAAACTGTAACAACTTACATTCCTGTGAAGGAAATAACTGTAGAAGATAACAGTAAGTTCCTTCTGGTTGATTATGGTTTGACTACCCAAGGACAACAGTACACAACAGCAACTTTGAATGACTGTATTGATTTTAAAGGACCGGAGGGGAAAACAGTATCTGATGCAGCTAAAGCAGTATCTTGGGAGTTGGAAAGTGGAAATTGTGCTTATGTTGCTAACAAAAACACAGGCGAAGTAAAGTCCAATTCAAACGGAGGCACTGCAGAGTTTAAGGTAACCGCAACGGATGGTGCAAGTACTACAATAAAGGTTCCGGTATATAGATTTGAGATTAAGTACAATAATAACGTCATTACAAATAGAACCGTAACTACATATTTCAGAAAGTCCTATTCTGTTACTTGTAATGTTCCTTCGGAATTTAGTGTGGCCTGGTACATAGTAGAAGACAACAGTGAGACGACAAACACAGGCACAGATGGTTCCAATCTGAAAATTGAGAATTCTACAACAACCACTCCCACAATTAACAGAAATGGAAGTATCGATAAATGGACCATATGCTGTAGAATTAGTAAGGGCGGTATCCCAGTTGTGGTTTTGCAATATTTCTCAGATGAACATGTAAAATACTCGAAGAAAGACGATATAGATATTACTGATTGAGAATGACATTCGAATATCCTAAAAGATATGAATGAGGGGCTTATAGGGGAACTGTAAGTCCCTTTTTTCACTCTCCTTCTAAACATATCAAACTGAAGAAGGGTTTATCTGACTTTAAGTGCACGCTTCCGGTATCGGGAGCGGAAGATATGCAGGAAATAGTAAAAACACTTCAAAGACCTTCAGGCTGACAGCATTTGATTCTCCTCCAAATGAAGCTGCTCATTCCAGAATCTCTTCCTTCCACTCTGTAATGTTGCGCTCCTTGCTGCTGAAGTTCATGCCGAGTAGACGTATCTGATGATTGGGACTGTCTAGTCGCCACGCAAGATACCTCTCAACATAGTCTTTATCCTTAATCTGCCTAATTGCAGCATCGGCACTCTCATCACGCTTTAATTCGATTACATATATCGTGTCCTTAGTCTTAAGTACACCGTCAATGCGTCCTTTGTTGGTTACAACCTCTACATTTATATCTGCATCAACTGCTATAAGCATACAGTGAAGCATCAACTGATAGTCGGCTTCCACACTCTTAGA
>CAVJEL010000013.1:29154-32423 GCA_963648635.1 Ruminococcus intestinalis | reverse complement strand
AAAGGAACCTTACCTTGTTCTTGAAGAGATAAGAAAAATAATCGGAAGGGGAGACCTATTTGTCCAGACTGTCTCTCTCACATCAGACGGGATAATCAAGGAAGCGGAGAGAATAACAGAAAGGCTCGGGAAAAGGACATACATAAAGATACCGGCCTTCACAGAAGGTATAAAAGCTATGAAAGCTCTCAAGAGCATGGGCTATAATGTTGCTGCTACGGCAGTATATACGCCGTCCCAGGCAATGCTATCGGCTAAGTGCGGTGTCGACTATATAGCGCCTTACGTAAACCGCATAGATAATCTCGGCTACAACGGCATCGAGGAAGTGAAGAGGATGGAGGATATAATCGAGAATAACGGTTTTGGAACGAAAATTGTTGCAGCTTCCTTCAAAAACTCATTCCAGGTTATCGAGCTCGTTACATACGGCGTTGGTTCCGTCACTCTTTCGCCTCTCGTCTTCGACAACCTTTTAAAAGACAACAATGTCATTTCAGCCGTCAATTCTTTCCAGAAGGACTTCGAGGACCTCGCCGGAAAGGGTAAAACAATGTTTGATGTTTAATTAATATTCCGATTTAGGAATTGTAGCTATATGAAATACTTGAAACAGTTTACGATTATTGCGTTGATATCTTTCCTGGGGGAGGTTCTTGCTTACTATGTCCCCATCAATATTCCGGGGAGTGTATACGGCCTTGTGATTATGTTTATTCTCCTATCTTCCGGAGTTTTGAAGGTTGAGGAGGTTAAAGAGACAGCGACCTTTCTCCTCTCCATAATGAGCGTGATGTTCATTCCATCTGCTGTCGGGATAGTTGATATCTTCTCAGAGATGAAGAGTATGCTTTTTCCATTACTTCTAATAACAGTAGTCACAACATTTCTTGTTATGGTTGTAAGTGGTAAGGTGTGCGATATCCTCATCAGGAAGAAAGAGAATGAATGAGCTTTTTCTCTCCTCATCTTTATCTGGTCTTGTTCTTTCGCTTCTTTGCTACGAAATAGGAGTAGGCCTCAAGAAGAAATTCAAGAATGGGATATTCAACCCGCTTCTGATTTCAATCATCCTTGTATCACTATTCCTCATTGTTTTTAACATAGACTATGAGGTATATAACAACAGTGCAAAGTACCTCACGTATCTTCTTACCCCAGCAACGGTATGTCTTGCCGTTCCTCTTTATGAAGAGATTGAGGTACTCAAGAAACATCCCTTTGCAATCCTCATATCAATACTATCGGGTGTATTAACGTCGCTATTTGGAGTCTTTCTCTTATCGATACTCTTTTCTTTGAGTCACACTGAATATGTGACGATGCTCCCGAAGAGCATAACAACAGCAATCGGAATGCCGTTATCACTCGAGTATGGAGGATATACGTCGCTCACTGTAGTATCGATTATCATAACTGGGGTATTGGGTAATATATCAGCGCCGTTTGTGCTGAAGGTTTTCCGAATAAAGAGTGCGGTCGCCAAAGGCGTTGCAATTGGAACATCCTCTCATGCAATCGGGACGACTAAAGCTCTCGAGATGGGAGGTCTTGAAGGTGCTGTTTCAAGCCTATCGCTTGTGACGGCCGGGATAATGACTATAGGCCTGATGCCACTCTTTTCAAATTTGATATAAAAATCCTCCGGTTTCCCGGAGGCTTAAAGTGTGAGCATTTCTCTTAGAATCCGAATACAAGTCCGACATATGGAAGGATTTCGTATCCTGTAATCTTCAAATCTGCAATCTCGCTTGACCAGGAGCTATAGCTCGAGCTCAGAACAAGGCTTGTTGCAAATGTGTAGGCTGCGCTGACACCTGCCTTGACGCCGAATTCACCTTCGCTGTCGAAGAAGAAACAGCTCTCAAGCGATGCGACAAACTGGTATTCGACCTTCGAGTATTCTACGTATTCAGGCCACCAATAATAATACTTGTATCTGACAGTCCTGTCATAAGCAACGCCGAAGCCTAGTTTGAAGTCAAGTCCGAAATGGTTGGTTACCGGAATTCTTCCGACAAAACCGAAATTCGTATAAGCCGGAACGTCAGAGTCTGAGATGGTGAGTTTTGTTTCTTCTTTTCCTGTCTTAACTGTACTCTTAACAGGAATTGTAACACCTGCCGATACATAAAGACCTGCATAGTCATTGAAGTATGTATCGTAGTCAAATGCAAAACCCAGTCCGAGCAATTTGTTTACTGAATCCTGATTTTGACTTCCATTGTATGTTGTCATCTTTCTGTATGCACCTGTTGCCCTTATGGAAACTACATCATCGGGGAGTGAGCCTGCAAAAGCAAAAGAGGCAGCAACTAACGCTAGTATAACAATTGTGAAAATTCTCTTCATTGTTTTCTCCTGAATTGCGTAATAATATAAATTTTAGGCGACATGAGAAATACACTTTTTCCTTTTTTTGTCTAATTTTTCCTTCTTTTTCATTGAAAACCCGATAAAAAGATGACATTTGTCCTCACTTTCATTAAGATTGCACCGATGAAAAAGTTATCACTTATATTTTGTTTAGTTGTTCTTATTGTATCTTCCGTTTACGCTGAGTCCCCGTGGGCAATCAACAGCGTCAAACTCGGACTTGGAAATGATAAATATGCTTACGGCCTATCGCGTAACGATGACGACCAGCTCTCATACTCTGAGCATATAACGCTCTCTGGAGAGAGATGGTATTTAAAGGCGAACCTTGACGGCATTACAAACCGCGGGTGGAAAACCGGCTGGAATATAAGTGACAGCAGCGTAATCGACGAGGATGCGTCTCACTTCAGAAGCGGAAGACTTGATGTGACGGAGATTATCTTCGGCCTGAACTACCGCTTCGATTTTAACAGCATTTTCTCTCTCAAGCTCTCCCCCGAGACAGGATTCTTCCTCTCCGGTTACACCGGCTACGATACACTTCAGAACCTTATACATAAAATAAACAAGATACACAGCGTTGATCTTCCATATGACTATGAGGATGTTCGCTTCCATTATTATCTCGGTGCTAAAGTTGAGGGTGAGGTAGACATTGCAAAGTTGGATAGTTCCGAGCTTTCCCTTACTGTTGGTGCTTCCTTCTATCATGCATTTGGCTTCGAGACAAATGAAAAGGTGAACGGAAAACTCAGCTTCAATAATGGGTACAACGACATAATTTCCGTGACGGCGGGATGGAACTGGCGACAGGAACATAACTCGTCATATACAATGGAATTATATTCTAAGTATATCTCAACTCCGTATGCAGCATATTCAATTGATAC
>CAVJEL010000013.1:22092-28406 GCA_963648635.1 Ruminococcus intestinalis | reverse complement strand
AATATCCTCCTGAAGCCGTCACTTTGGATTGAGTAGTCCTTGTTCTCAGTGGTGCTCAATATATGTGTAAACCTCAGGCCTCGGAAGGTTATGACACTCAAGCCGTCATACTTTCCCATGAGCTTGAGGTCTCCGCTTTGCTTTTTCCTACAGTAGATGAGAAAGACTGAGGATGCGATTTTCTTGCTTTCAATGAGTGAAAAGAGTGCGGAGTTGAAACTCTCGCTCCTCAGCGTGTCCTCGATATAAACTTTCGGGCTCTCGAGAATGCATATGATATTGTAGTCGTAGGCCATCTTCCCCTCCTTATCTCATGATAGGGCATGGGGTAGGTCAGAAAGTGTCCTAGTCGATTATTTTCCTGTATGTAATAGAATTTTTCTTTTCTTTTACGTATTATTCAGAGCATGAAAAAAATCATTGTCTTCAGTGCATTGTTTTTACTTTCTTTCTCACTCTTTGCCGTCTCTATTGAAGCCGGCGTGGGACTCAGTGGCACAATGAATGAAAAGAAGGACCATCTCTTCTTTGATGCTGGAGTGTCTTACAAAGACTTGTCTCTCTACCTTAACTATAAAGGTGGCGGTAAGCTCAATGCCACGGCCGAGTACTATAACAAAAAGGGTATATTGAATCATCAACTTGATCTCTTTACAGGCTACGTATTCTCCGAAGGAGGATATACAGCACTCAGCTACCTTATGCGCCTCAACTTCAAAATCTACGGTTTTTATATCGATGTAGGTGGAGGTGCCGAGGGTGCGGTATCATACTCGGAGTATACAAAAGTTCCGCTTTTTATCCTGAGCCCGCAATTTAGTATTAGGCTCGGCTACAGAAATACACTTTTCGATTTAGCCCTTTTTCTTGAGAACAACTACCGCTATGAAAAAGAATGGAATGCAAAGACAAGTTACGGCATCGACACTGTTTTCAACCTTACCCCGAAGGATTCGGTTCTCGTAAGCATTTCATTTACCCATGCAGAGGTTTTGATGGATAACTACCGTGTTCTATATGCATCGCGTATCCGTGCGGGCTACAGGAGGATTATATGAGAAAAATTATCCCTATATTACTAACTCTTATTCTTGTTTTTTCCGTCTCCTGTACAATTGACTATCTTAATACATACGATTATGTGTCGAATCCATTTCTCGAGAAAACATGGATTGACGACTCGTCTATGGATGACAAGTCGAGTATCTCCTTTTCTATGATTACCGATACACATTTCGGGCGTGAGAAGTCTAAATGGTTCAATGAAAAGTATTTTGCTGCCCTAGCGGAGAGGAATTATCCGTTTGTCCTCCACCTCGGCGACTTTACAGATACCGGCGTTATAACAGAAAGTGACAAGGCTTTTATTGAGAAGGTGAAGAGCCTCACAAGCAAGAACTTCGTCACAATAGCAATCGGTAACCACGACAGGCACAACTACTCCTCAATCTGGAACAGCACGGAGGGTGGGGACACATACACAACGGCAGGGTGCTACTACTACGGCAAGGTTGGTGATAAGCCCCTTCTTGCCATCTACAAAATAGATACAACCGGTGACAGCGTTGGATATAAGCAATTCGAGGATCTTGAGGAGGCACTCAAGAAGGAGACTGCACTCTACAGGATGATAATTGCACACGAGAACGTATCAATCGGGAATAATCTCAGCCCTTCGCTCTTTATATTCGGCCTCAGCAGTGAGGAGAGCAACAGGCTTTATAAGATTATGAGCGAGAATAATGTCGGTCTTATCATGACAGGGCACAATCATCTGGGAAACCTTGCCTATAATCTTTCGTCAACTCTTGGGGAGCTCAATGCTGCTGCTTATCACAGGAAGGAAACACCTGTTGTTCAATACGAGAGTATGGGCTATTGGTATGATATTACCCTCGATACGACAAACGGAAATGTAGTAATAACAGCATATGCAGCGGAAACAAATGAAAAGTACACTTCCTTTAATTTCACGCTTCCCAAAGTTTGAGGGCCATGCTGGCGAAGAATTTTTAACATTTAAGCTGTAAATGACTTGTTCATAAACAATAAATGTATAAAATATCCCATTGGTATATTTTTTACTGAGGTACTTTATGGACACAATTTTGATTACTCTTGCGGGTGGTATGATTGCTGGTCTCTTGATGAGTAGACTAGCTAAACTTGTTAAACTTCCTGCAGTTACCGCATATCTTATTGCAGGGCTTTTGATTGGGCCTTACTTTATAGGACGCCTGGGAGTTCCTGGGCTAGGATTCAACACGCTTGAGAGTGTTGCTTCTTACGATATCATCAGTCAGACTGCACTCGGCTTCATTGCATTTGCAATTGGAAACGAATTCAGGCTCAAGGACCTCGAGAGCATGGGTAGGGCTGCAATCACAGTCGGTATCCTTCAGGCTGTTATCACAACAATCATTGTAGATATAGCCCTCGTTGCGCTTCACTTTATTGCGCCTTCTGTCATTTCGCTTTCCTCTGCAATTACCCTCGGTGCAATTGCAGCTGCAACTGCCCCCGCAGCAACCTTGATGGTTGTAAGGCAGTACAAGGCTGAGGGACCTTTGACAAAGCTTTTGTTGATGGTTGTCGCCATCGATGACGCTGTGGGCCTTATCCTCTTCTCTGTCTCATTCGGTGTTGCATCAGCTTTGGAGACAGGAAGTGCAAGTGTTGTGACAATCATCCTCGAGCCACTATTAGAGATAGGACTGTCGTTTGTTCTCGGCGCTGTTGCCGGATACCTTTTGAACGTACTCGAGAAATTCTTCCATTCGAGAAGCAAGAGACTTGCCCTCGCCGTTGCATTCGTCCTCTTTGCTGTCGGCTTCTCATCAAAGGAATTCACAGTCGGTCCTGTTACACTCAAGTTCTCACTCCTTCTTGTCTGTATGATTACAGGAACTGTATTCTGCAATATCTGTGAGACAAGTCAGGAATTGATGGATAGAGTTGAGAGATGGACGGGACCGTTGAATATGCTGTTCTTCGTCCTCAGCGGCGCCGAACTCAACTTATCAATACTCCTCAACCCAACTGTAATTCTTATCGGTGTCATCTTCATCGTATTCAGGTCAATCGGTAAGATAAGTGGCGCATACCTTTCATGTAGAATGGAACACACGAGCGAGACTATACAGAAGCATTTGGGTATAACACTGCTTCCTCAGGCAGGAGTTGCACTTGGTATGGCACTTACTGCACAGAACCTCTCTGATGGTGCTGTTGTAAGGAGCGTCGTTCTCTTTGCAGTTCTAGTCTATGAACTTATCGGCCCGACACTCACAAAGCGCAGTCTCACGCTTGCAGGAGAAATCAAACCTGAGGGAAGAAAATCGTCGAGAACTGTAAACAGTGCTGACGAAAAGGACGCTTTTACTGTAAAATAGCGTATGCTTAATACAACTCAGGATGTAAGAATAGAAAAAATAGAGAGTATAAAGAGCCCTGACGAACTGGGCTCTCTCTTTCCTTTATATGACTCGGACAGGGAGAAAATCCTTTCGTACAGAGATAGTGTAAACAACATAATATCGGGGAAGGATGAACGCATGCTCTGCATAATCGGACCATGCTCAATCCACGACCCGGAGGCTGCACTGGAGTATGCATCAAAATTGAAAGACCTTGCATCCTCTGTCAGTGATGAGTTCTTCGTTGTTATGCGCACCTACTTTGAAAAGCCCAGAACTGCGCTCGGCTGGAAGGGCCTTATAACAGACCCCTTTATGGATAACAGCTACAACATCGAAAAAGGCCTTGAGATATGCCGCAGTCTCCTCTTAGATATTACCCGCCTTGGCCTTCCCGTCGGATGCGAATGCCTTGACCCTATTGTTCCACAATACACTGACGAGCTTATGAGTTGGTCGAGTATTGGGGCACGCACAACTGAGAGCCAGACCCATAGAGCTATCTCATCCGGCCTTTCTGTTGCAGTTGGCTTCAAGAACAGCACCGGTGGTGACTACACAGCTGCAATCAATGCGGCAAAGAGTGCGATGGAGCCTAGCGCATTCATCGGTGTCAAGCGTAACGGAGAAATAGCCCGGTACATGACAAAGGGAAATCCATACACACATATAATTCTCCGCGGTGGTGTACACGGCCCCAACTACTACGAAAATGTCGTGGAGAGCGCAGAAGGCGATATGAAGAAAGCCGGACTTGAGCCCAGGATTGTAATCGACTGCTCTCATCAGAACTCGAATAAGGACTACACGAGGCAGAAGAGGGTATTGAGAAATATAATCGACCAGAAGGTATGGGGAAATAAGTCAATCAAGGGCTTTATGATTGAGAGCAATCTCTATGAAGGAAGACAAGATATTCCTGATGACATATCTACACTAAAGTATGGTGTTTCCGTTACCGACGCATGCATAGGCTGGGAGGAGACGGAGAGGATTATTAAGCATGCCGCCTCTATTTTGAGGGAGAGCAGAAAAAGAGGAAAGGAGGATATTCTATAGTGAGAGCATTGATTATACTTGCCCAAGGCTTTGAGGAGTGTGAGGCGCTATGCGTTTACGACGTCCTCAAGCGTGGCGGAATAGAGCCGGTACTTGTTGGAGTGGACGGAAGCGAAATAAGGTCTAGCCATTCTGTTAAGATCAGGGTTGACGAGGTATTGAGCGAAAAGACACTGGATAAGGACTACAGTGTTGTATTTCTCCCGGGAGGAATGCCGGGCGCGAAGAATCTTTTCTCGAGCGCACTCGTTACTTCCCTCGTGAAGGATGCAAACGAAAGGGGAAGGATTGTCGGCGCTATATGTGCGTCCCCCGCTGTTGTCCTCGGGCCCTTAGGAATTCTTTCGGGCCACAAGGCAACGTGTTTTCCTGGGTGCGAGAGTTTTTACCCCTCATTTGATTTCTCCCTAGACGGCGTTGTAGTGTCGGGAAACGTAATTACGGGTAAGAGTGCAGGGTATGCTTTCGATACAGCGTTGAAGATACTTGAAGTGCTATGTGGAAGTGATGTGAAAGAAAAAGTTCAGAATGAAATATATTATAAAGAAGGAGAAAAAATATGAGCCAATTTCCTGAGGGTTATAAACCCGTTATGGACCTCCATGACACTGAGCGTGCGATAAAGAGTGTCAAGGATATTTTTGAGAGAGAGCTCAGCTCTGCATTGAGGCTTCGTCGTGTAACGAGCCCGCTATTTGTTGAAAGCGGAAGCGGAATCAACGATGATTTAAACGGCGTCGAGAGACCCGTCTCTTTCCCCGTGAAGAACCTGGGGGAGAAGAAGATGGAGATTGTGCAATCTCTTGCAAAGTGGAAGAGAATGGCACTTGCAGATCTCTCTTACCCGGAAGGTCTCGGTCTCTACACAGATATGAACGCCCTCAGACCCGATGATGATATTGATGCAATCCACTCAATATATGTCGACCAGTGGGACTGGGAGAAGGTGATGGCAGAAGGCGAGAGAAATCTTGACTTTTTAAAGGAGACTGTGAGAACGATTTACGCCGCTATTAAGAGAACGGCATTCACTGTCGAGGAGCTCTATCCTGTTTTAAAGGATTATCTTCCGGAAGAAATAACATTCATTCACAGCGAAGACCTTGCAAGAGAGTATCCGAATCTCAGACCTGAGGAGAGGGAGAAGAAGGCAGCCGAGAAGTACGGCGCAATCTTTTTAATCGGAATCGGATTCGGTAACCCGCCACACTCAGGTCGTGCCCCCGACTACGATGACTGGTCAACTCCAACCGACGGCGACTACCACGGCCTCAATGGTGATATCATAGTATATGACAGGGTGAGAAAGAGCAGCCTGGAGCTATCGAGTATGGGAATAAGAGTTGATGCTCACGCCTTAATGCGTCAGCTCGAGATAAGAGGCTGTATGGAGAGGAAAAACCTCTATTGGCACTCACGTCTACTTAACGGCGAATTCCCCCAGACAATCGGAGGCGGAATCGGACAGAGCAGGCTCTGTATGTTCCTCCTTCAGAAGGCACATATAGGGGAAGTTCAGGCATCGGTATGGCCGGAGGAAACACTTAAGGAAGCCGAAAAGCTCTCTGTGCATCTTTTCTAAATCTTAACGACAAACTTTTCAAAGAGAAGAAGAATAATAAGGAAGGCGAAGTTGAAGAGAGAGAACTCTTCGATGTAAGCCTTCCTTTTTTCAGGATAGCGGTGTGAGTATTCGCGGAATGTGATGAGGGAGGCAAGGCTCGAGATCAGCGTGCCCACTCCTCCAATATTGACGCCGAGAAGAAGAGGGGCGTAGGAGGATGTGAATTCACTCAGGAGTATAGCAGACGGCACATTGCTTATAACCTGGCACGAGAG
>CAVJEL010000013.1:0-21746 GCA_963648635.1 Ruminococcus intestinalis | reverse complement strand
AGGATGAACGGCGGTGCCATGATGGATAAAAACTCTCCGTTCGGAATATTGAATGTGGAATAGAGATAGAGGTTCTGGGGGTTACCGAAAGGCGTGAGCATCCCTCCGAGGTTAGCCGCTATATTCTGCATTATGAAGCAGAACGCCATGTATTTCTCCTTCTTTGTTGATGTGAGCACAAGTGCCCCGAGCGGAAGGAATGTCAGAAGTGCCATATCGTTTGCAATCAGCATGGAGCCGATGAATGTTATATAGACAATGGCTGTTATTGCACGGCGTGTTGTTTTGAAAACGTGGGCGATTTTACGCGCGATAAGATAGAAGAAGTTTATGTCCTTGAGGGCAGAAACAACTGCAAGGACGCAGAAGAGGCACGTGAGAGTCTTGAAGTCGAAATATTGAATGTATTCTCTATCAGGAGGAATGATAACGGATGTGATGAGAGCGAGGAATAAGGCAATCACCATCACGATGTTCTTCTTGATAAATGCTATAAAAAAAGAGGAGTGTCTACTCCTGTGTAAAACCATTTCACTCATATCGAATGGGGATTATACAGCGCCGGGGGAAAAGTTGAAATATCCCCCGGCAAATAGCTATGCATTCTCTATAATTTTCTTATAGAACTCAACGCCTTTCGGTAGCGACGAGACAAACATATTCTCGTTGAGACCATGTATGCTCTCGAGCTGCTGCTTATCTATGTAGAGCGGAGCAAAGCGAAGTGCATTCTCCGTAACAGGCGAATAGAAGTATGCGTCTGTTCCTCCTGTCATTATGTAGGGCGACGGGATAACGTCGGGGTAGACTTCGCCTAGTGTCTTCTCAACAAGCTTGAACGGAGCCTTTGTAAAGTCGACGCTCTTCTGAGGCTCTTTACATCCCGAGTAGTCAGCCTGGAGGTTATACTTTTTGAGGTACGGCTCGAGAATGCGTTTTGTCTCCTCGACGCCCTGGTGCTGAATAAACCTTGTGTTGATATTCACCCATGCCTTTTCAGGTAGCACATTCTTTCCCATTGATCCGCCACACATTGTATATGCCATTGTTGTTCTCACCATTGCGGCAGCCTTTGGACTGACGGAGGGGAGGACCTTTTTCAAGAGATGCTTGAGGTTTTTCGAGTGGCGCATTGCGTAGCCGAGAACGCCCGATGTGTGCTTACCAAGCCGGGAGAACATCTCGACGAGAGTAGGGCTGAATTCGATTAAGTTTGGGTTTTTATTTTCGATGTCGCATATGAAGGCGCTGAGCCTTGCTATCGGGGTATTCTTTCCCGGTGCCGATGCGTGACCTCCGTTAGATGACGCTGTGACGACAATATTTCCCGTTCCCTTTTCAACGGTGCCAATCATTGCAAAGCGACCCTTGACGCCAGGCATTGGCTCATCGACTATCATACCGCCTTCATCCATAAGGAAGGCTAGGTGCACGCCTCTTCTCTTGAGCTCCTCGACAGTCTTCGGTGCGCCGTCGCCCTGGACTTCCTCTGTTGAAGAAGAGGCAATATAAACGTCACCGCGCGGTGTGTAGTTCTCCTCGAGTAGTTCCTCTACACTCTGGAAGATACACATAAGAGAGCCTTTTGTGTCGACGGTACCGCGTCCCCAGACTCTGCCGTCAGCTATCTTTCCACTGAAAGGCTCCTCCTTCCAGGTCCCGGATGCAGCAACTACATCCTGGTGGCTCATGAGAAGGATTGGCTCTCGCTTTCCTTTTCCTTCCCATTTGATGAGAATGGAGGAGTCAATGTAATTCACTTCTAAGCGCGAAAAGACAAGAGGGAAAAGCTCCTTGAGTGTTTCGTGAAAAGCATCAAACTTCTCCGTGTTCGGTTTTCCAGGTTCAGATACTGTTTCGCATTGTATCATTTTGGAGAGTTTCTCTCCGTAGTAGAGTTCATCTTTCATTTCTTTTTCTCCTCAAGCATACCTTTTTTATACATGAAATAACTGAGTGCAATACTCATTGCGCCAACTAGAATCATCATGGTTGTAGTCTGTGAAATAAGGGACGGCACAAGAACACAGAGGAGTGTCATGAATGCCACCGGGATTGCTGCAAGCTTCCAGCTCTTCGAGAAGTACTGCGCACCGAGTGCTCCGAAGAGCGCGGGAAGGAGGTTGTCGAAGGCAGGCTTGAGAGTGGGGTTATTCAATACAGGAGTGAGAGGAATCAGAAGAAGAACGCCGAGGAATATAACAAGCATTGTCACAAGTGACGATGTTGCAACTGCGAGTGTTGTTATAATCGAGTCCTCTTTGGTCCCTGCACTTGTATGGGCAATCTCACGTGCCGAGTACGCACAAGGGAGTTTCATGTTTATGATATTCCCCGTGATGAACGAGAGATAGGATGCACCTGCGCCGAGGATTGGAACGTAAATCAAAAACTCGACAATACAGATTGGAAGGTATGTGGCGCCTACACGTAGTACTCCCTTCGCCCATCCCGACCACGATATTGAAGTCTTCAGGATTGCTGAGAAGATGAACGGGACGGCAAAAAGAAGTCCCAGTCCTATGGAATTCATGATGATTCCGCTTCTATGTACTGATTTTTCAAATTCTGAGTAATCAAAGCTGTCCATATTCTCCTCCTAGGCGAAAATTACGGCCGAAGCCATGGCAATCAGCATCGATGCCGAGAGCGAGAAGTTCTCGAGCCACTTGTATCCCTTGTTCTCGAGAATCATACATATCTTCATAACTATGCCTGCAACCAGTGCAGTGCGGAGGGGGACAAAGGTTATTCCCTTGATAGTCTGGGCTAAATAAGAACCGATGAACGTGCCGCAGAAACCTATGAACATGCTCACCATCGCCCAGTCTGCAAATCCCTTTCCTTTCTTCTCCTTGTTTTCGCTTCCCTTTGTAAGTAAGCGATTGCACTTTCTGCTGTACCAGGGGCAGAGGAAGATTGTGCATATGACACCCCAGCATATTCCCGTTGTCATGACGGCTAGTATTGTCACAAGAGTCGAGGATGTGAGAGCGGAGGAATCGAGAGCTGTTCCCATCGCCTGTGCTGCAGCCTCCGCCGCAATTGCTTCGTAGGAGAGGTTACCTACAACGCTGAGCCGGAGCCAGGAAGCGGGAACCCCCAGGCTTCCCGAAAGTGCTATGACCCCCAAAAGTATAGATACCGCGGGTAGAACGGTGAAAAAAGCCGAGGAAGTTATAGCCTTCTTAAGAACGGATTTCTCCATGTTGAGCTTTATTCCCGCCTTATAGAACTTGACGATGAAATATAAGCATCCGAGCGCTATGAATAACAGTACGGCGCCGACTACGAAATATAGAGCCGGCAGATTTGCCAGGGTAAGGTAATCCATAAATCCTCCATAAATTGAGGTAAGTGTATTTATATGCAGGTGTTTCTACAAGTAGTAATGGTGCAAAATGTAACTAAATGTTTTAAATTAAGAAATAATGTTAAAATAATAACATATTAGCGCAAACTCCATTCACTTTCTTTTTCCTCTATGTAGTTTTATGTCTTTACTTCGGTTACAATATTCGCGGAGGTAACTATGAACGTCATCATAGCAAAGGATTATCAGGATTTAAGTAGAAAGAGTGCGGAGATTGTGAAGAACACAATACTCTCGAAGGACAAAGTCACACTAGGACTCGCAACGGGAAGTACACCTGTTGGAATGTATAAAGAGCTATCTGAGATGGTGAAGAGAGGGGAGGTATCATTCAAGAATGTAACTTCGGTGAACCTTGACGAGTACTATCCGATATCACCATCGAACGACCAGAGCTACCGTTATTTCATGAACGAGAATCTCTTCTCTCATGTCGATATAGATATTAATAAGACCCATCTCCTTAACGGTGAGGCAAAAGACACTGAGAAAGAGTGTGCCGACTATGAGGATTTAATAAAGAAGCTTGGTGGAATAGACCTTCAGGTACTCGGAATTGGACGTAACGGCCATATTGGCTTCAACGAGCCGGCTCCCCAGCTTTACCCACACACCCATAAGACAGATTTGACAGAGAATACAATCGAAGCCAACAGCAGGTTCTTCTCGTCAATTGATGAAGTTCCGCGCTATGCACTTACAATGGGAATGGGGACAATACTTTCAGCTCGTGCAATCATCATTCTTGCTTCTGGTAAAGAGAAGAAGGATGCAGTGAAGAAAATGCTTAGCGAGATGATTGACACATCGTGCCCGGCAACACTACTCTCGCTCCACAATAATGTTACGGTTGTTGTGACGGAGGATGTCTTAGCTTAAAAATGAAAATAACAAATTGCAAAATAGTACTTGAGAACAGCGTAATAGAAAAAGGGACTGTGGAGGTTGAAGACGGCCTTATAAAAAGAATTTCTTCAACTCCTATAAAGAATGGAGATGTTGATGCGTCCGGCTTTACTCTTGCTCCGGGTTGTGTTGACCTACATACCCACGGCTCCGGCGGTTACGACTTCATGGACGGGGAGGAGGAAGATATTCACGGGGCAGCAAGGGGACTCGCGAAATACGGAACGACTACGGCCCTTGCGACAACGCTCACGTCCTCCGATGAGGAGCTCTTCTCCTTCTTCGATAACCTCTCCCTCATGCAGAAGAAGAGGCGAAAGAACGAGGCGAAAATTCCCGGCGCACACCTAGAGGGTCCATACTTTAGTATGGATATGAAGGGCGCACAGGATCCGAGGTATATAAGAAACCCTGAAAAGTCCCACTACATGAAGGTTCTCGAGAAATCGAGGGGCAATATTAAGCGCTGGTCAGTTGCTCCCGAGCTCGATGGTGCGATGGAGTTCATCAAAGATATATCGAGTATGGGAATTATCGTCTCCGGAGGACACACTAAGGCTGACTTCAGAACAATCGGACGTGCAGTAGATAACGGCATGACGATGCTGACGCATTACTACTCAGCTATGTCGAGCATGGTGAAGAATCACTCATGGAAGATACTCGGTGCAACGGAGGCGGGCTTCTACTTTGATGAGCTTACAGTAGAGCTCATATGTGACGGCTGTCATCTTCCCGAGGATTTATTGAAGCTTATTTTCCGCCTCAAGAGACACGATAAGATTATTGCAATCTCCGACAGCATGCGTGGCGCAGGTTTTTCGTCCGGCCCATCGATTCTCGGCCCGAAGAACAACGGCACCGGTGTCATAATAAAGGACGGCGTTGCATACCTCGAGGACCTGAGCTGTTTTGCAGGCTCCGTGGCAACAGGGATAAGGCTCGTTAAGACACTTTCGACCCTCTGTAATCTGAGCCTTGACGAGGTCTTCCGTGTAACATCACTTCAGAGTGCACGCTTAATAGGCCTTGATGACAAGATTGGTTCAATCAAGGAAGGTAAGAGCGCAGACTTCATTCTTTTCGACGACGACTACAATCTCGACAGCGTCTACATCGACGGCGTGAAGGTTGACTCTTAGGGGAGAAAATTATGCTGATTTACGACGTACTTGATAAACTTGAAAACTACACTTCTGTTGTCCCTCATATGGACAGGGTAATAGATGTGATGGACCATTCGAAGCCCTATGAGGATGAATGCGGGGAATACAGCCTATCAAAAGATAACAGCTTGAAGTACGTGGTATCAGCACATCTATCGTCCACTACAGGATTCCGGGGAGAGAACTTTCCTTCCCGGACTGTTCTTGAAATAGTACTCGAGGGTGATGAGATTGTATCGATAGACGGTTCTGTCTTCACGCTCACTGAAGGGAGGTTTCTTGTCTACGACGGCGGGGCAGTAATAAAGAGAGGAATTGCTTCCTCTCTTCCTGTTGCTTTTAAAACTGTAAGATTTGTCCTATAGAATATCGTGGAGTGCGATATCGTAAACGAATACCGAGTAGGGTGGTATTGTGTCGCCGTCACCCTCGGGGAGCCTTGAGAACTCTGGGGGAATGAATGCCCTGACAGCTTGTCCCGTGTGGGTGGCTGCTATTGCACTCCTGAGGCCTGTTGTGAGGTTGAAGAGACTCACTTCTACGTTGTAATCGGCATCGGTGAATTCCAGTTCCCCTGTCGTGTAGTCAACTATGTATTCGTTGTAATCCATAACTACGGTGTCGTATTCTGTGGGGCGCGCGCCGATAGTTTCGTCCTCATCGAGAACGAGAATCTGAACGCCGTTATCGAGAATTTTTATTCCGGGGGTGAGGATATTCTCCTCCAAAAATGCTTCTGCGTTGATTTTGTTATCTTCAGCCTGGGTTTCAAGCTTTTTGTAATACTCTTCGTTGAGGTAGATAATATACATATTGACTGCATTCTGTATCTCGTCGTCACTCAGTGGCCTTACCTCTGAGTACAATGAATCAAGGACACCTGTCATGAAGGTCATGATTTCGATATCTACACCTTCTGAAACCAGTGTACGCATTATGTTGAAGCCGTATGCATAGCTGAAGGAAGAAGGAAGATCTTCTGGAGAAGCGAGAGCGAGTATGTCCTCAAGGTATTCAGGCTTTGCTCCATAGTCGAATGTAATGCCGTTACTGAGATATTGGATAACAAACTCATTGACTATATCCTCTATGTCGACCAGGGTTATGAATGAGGGGGAATTCGGCTTATTGAATGCATCATAGAGGCCTCGGACAAAGTAAGAGCCGATTAATGATACACCGCTTGAAGTAAGTTCCTCTGTTGTCTGTATCCCATAAGCATAGTTGAAGGCAATAATCGTCTCGTCGCCGTCAGCTTTCTCAATTTTTGTCAGCTTTTTCTCTTCTTCAGCTACTACGGTTTCCTCTTCTATGAGAGCAGTCTGCTCTTCTGATGGGATTACAATCTCTTCTTTTTTCTCTTCGTGCAGAGTGGTTTCTATAACAGCTTCACTTGTTTTCGTTGTTGCACACGAAAAGAGAAGAAATAGTAGCAATATAGAGCATAGAAGTTTGAGTTCTTTCATAATACCTCCATTAAAAATCCCCTCTATTGTATCACACAACAAGGGGAGAATATATGAGAAAAATCTCTCAATTCTTTTCGAGGAGGTTTTTGATATCTCTCAAAAGGATTACGACTTCTTCTTTCTTTGCTTCCTCTTCGTCGAGTCTTGCCTTTTCAATCCTTGCCTTTTCTTCCTCTATCTTCTTTGCTTCCTCTTTTTCCTTCTCGGCCTTGAGCTTTTCTTCCTTATTCAGGTTTTCCTTCATTGTGTTGACTCCCCTAATAATCAGGAAGAGTACGAGGGCTGTTAATAAGAACTGTACGATTGTCTGGATAAGAACCCCGTAGCGAATTGCAACTTCGCTTGTACTTTCCGTTGCCTGGACGAGCACAATCTTTAAATCCGCAAAGTCGATTCTGCCGATGAGTAACCCGATAAGAGGGTTGATTATATCCTGTACGACAGATGTTACGATTGCCGTGAATGCACCGCCGATTACGATACCTACAGCCATGTCGAGAACATTGCCACGCATTATGAATGTCTTGAATTCAGAAAAGAAACTTGATTTTTTACCTTTAGCCATAATTTTCATCTCCTGGGAGTATATTATTTCATTTGAAGATGTTTGTTAATAACGAAAAAAGAGGCAGAGCGTGTGCCGTGCCTCTTTATGTGTATATTTTTCTCTTATACTTCAGCTTCTGTTTCAACAATTCCCTTGAGGTAGATACGGAAGATGAGAAGGGAGTTAGGCTCGATTGAACTTGTTCCGCTTTCACCGTAGCCGTAGTCGGGGTGGATGTATACATAGCACTCCTGACCGACCTTCATATTCTCAACAGCCTCTACAAAGCCAGGGATGAGGGACGAGAGTGAGAATGTAATATCCGTGGCGCTGTCGACCTGTGTTCCGTCAAGAAGGAAGAGGTCGTAGTCGACGATGACGGAATCAGTATCAACAGGGGTAGCGCCTAATTCTTCGTCTTCGCTTACAATCTCTAAGAGGTTACCCGACTCAAGTTTGATTATGCCTTCGTTGTTTTCGTTTTCCGAGAGGAATGTCTCAGCTTCTTCAAGGTTTGATGAAGCAAGTTCTTCAAGGTATGCTTCATATTCCTCGTTGAGGACTGTTGCATATTCGCTTATTGCTGCATTCATCTCATCCTCTGTCATGTAAATTGGCTCATCAAGATAGAGTGCTTCTGCTGTACCCTGCAAAAATTCTTCGAGAGATATGTCGAGTCCGTTCATCCAATAGAGCTGGACCATATATATGAGGGAGTAGGAGTATGAGAACTTATCGAGAACGCTCTCGGGGGCAGAGAGGGCATTTAGCTCGTCTTCGCTTAAGAGAGTTCCGACTTCTCCTGTGAGACCTGCGTTGTAGTAATTGCTGATGTAGTCGTTAATATCTGCATCCATCTCGTCTGTGCTGACAAGGAAGGAATCAACAGCATAGTTGTAGCCGTCCATTGTTCCCCTGAGCCAGTAGGAACCGTTGATAGATACACCGCTCTGGAGAAGAGAAGATGTAATCATGTAGCCATAGGAATAGCTGAAGCGTGATTCGAGGCTATCCATGTCGACTGAACTGAATGAAGGAACTGTAAGTGCCTCTGTGGCTGGAACAAGGCCTTCTTCTTCCATCTCCTCCATCTTTTCCCTTGCCCCCTGAGCCATGAGAGGCATCACGAGAGCGAGAAGGAGTAAAAGTACAACTGTTATTTTTCTGATATGCATTTTTGAAATGCTCCTTATATTTTTTACATAAATTTAAGTCCGTTGACTTTTTCTCGTCAACACGGTATTGCCTCCCAACGGTGAAGATTAAGTGTAGTTGACCTTTTTTCGACACTTGACTGATAAAGCGGGATTCGTTATGCTGAACCAGTTAATTAACACTTTAACTTTAAGGAGAAAGACATGTCCAAAGCACATAGAGGAAGTGGCATCCGTGATCAGTTCAACAACGGTCGTGGTGATTGCCCGGTTTGTAAGAGAACTGCTGTAAAGTGCCTGTATGAGAGAGAAATCGATGGCGCTAAAGTCAAGGTTTGCAAAGAGTGCAATGCTAAACTCTCAAAGTAATTTATGGCCTTCTTTAATTCTAAAAAGCCTGAGTTAAAAGAAGAGATGAGGATGCGCTACTGTGCACCCTCTTTTTCTTTTAAAGAGGGTGAGGTTCTCTCCCTCTGGTCCATAAAGGACGCAAAGGAGAGTGTGGCACACTTCAGAGGAAAAATCGTTGTCCTACATCCGGGGATTAACATAGTGCTCAATCCGCGGGGATGGATGCGAGTGCTTTCGTCGGCTCAATATATAATTATATGCAACAGTGGGGATGAGAAAGAGATTTGTGCTCTAAAAAAGGAAGCGGAGAGGATAATCTATGCTCTTACTCCATCTACGCTCTCGGGCGTCAGTGTTGCACATAGCGCGGACGAGGCACGTGCTCTTTTGAGCTCTATTATGGACGAGATGAAGAAAGGTGTTGTCACCATTAACAATACGGAAGGAGAAATGTGATGGTCAGTATGACTGGTTACGGCAGCGGTGAGTACCGCTCGGAAGATTTTATAATAGGAGTGGAGATTAAGAGCTACAACAACCGTTATCTCGATATTTCTCATTGTATAAACCCGCTTTTGTCTTCATTCGAAGAGTATATCGACAGCGAAGTAAAGAAAGTATGTAGACGTGGACACTTAGATATTACCCTCTACCTCAAAACACTCAACAGTGACACATCCCTTTCTGTCGACAGAAATCTAGTGAGTCAATATAAAAATGCCTTCGAGACTATAGCCTCCATCACCGGAGGTAAAGAGCCCACAGTTTTCAACTACGCATCCCTCGAGGGAGTCATTGTCAACTCGAGCTCAACGGACTCCTCAATTTATAAGGAAGGAGTTGAGACAGCACTTTCCTCGGCACTCGACATGCTGAAAAAAGCAAAAGATAGGGAAGGGGACGGCACAAAGAAGGACCTCGAGAAGCTCGGCGATAAGTTCTTCGCTTCGCTTAGCGTTATACTTTCAAAGCGCGAGATGATGGAGGAGTATTTCAAGAGTGTCCTACTTGAGAAGTATGAAGAGCTACTAGGAGAAAAAGGTAAGGACGACCCGAGATTTCTCAGCGAAGTTGCGGCACTACTTGTTAAGTATTCCATAAACGAGGAATGCTCGAGGCTCGATGTGCACCTCAAAAGGTATAAGGAGCTGCTTTCTTCCTCCGAGCCTGTGGGTAAGGAACTGGACTTTTTGTGTCAGGAGATGAACAGGGAGATAAACACAATTGCAAGTAAGAGTCAGATGGTCGAAATAAACCTTTCTGTCGTTAAGATGAAGGATGCCCTTGAAGATATAAGAGAACAGGTGAGGAACATAGAATGAGGATAGCTATTTCAAGTAAATCAGGATGCGGTAATACAACGGTGTCGAATCTGCTCTCCGAGAAGACAGGATACCCCCTTGTCAACTTCACATTTAGGCAGATGGCAGAGGAGAGAGGTGTCGATTTCTGGACTTTCTGCCGTATGGCCGAGGATGATTACGATATAGATAGGGAACTCGACAGACGACAGGTTGAGATGGCACATGAGAGCGAGAATGCAATTCTGGCATCGAGGCTAGCTATCTGGATGCTAAAGGATGCCGACTTGAAGGTTTATCTTACGGCAAGCGACCTGACACGCGCTAAGAGAATACATAAGAGGGAAGGGGGAGAGCTCTCCGAACGTATTAAGGAGACTGAAAACAGGGACAAAAAGGATTCCAACCGCTATAAAATCGTCTATGGGATAGATAATTCACACCCCGAGAGCGTTGCGGACTTGATTATCGACACCGATGATAAGAATCCGGAGGAAATAGTTGAGATTATCCTCTCGGCCCTCAAGGAAAAGCGAGATGGAAAGAAGTGTAATTGAAAGCGATGATATACAGAGGCGTAACACAAGGCAGAAAGAGATTGTGCTCGAGGAAGTGCAGAGTCGCTTTGATCACCCATCTGCTCAAGAAATCTACAGCGAAGTAAGAAAGAAGGACAGTAGGATAAGTAAGGGCACTGTCTACCGCAATCTCAAGGAGCTAACGAGAACGGGACAGATAAATCATATTCCTGTTCCCGGTGCCGATCGCTACGATTTAAGAGTTGAGAGGCACTATCATATAATGTGTGTCTCCTGCGGCTCTCTTGTCGATGCCTGCGTTGAATATGAAAATGAGCTTGATGATACTGTCGGAGTAAAGAACGGCTATATAGTCCTGGGTCACCAGACGGTATTTGAAGGTATTTGCCCGCAATGCCAAAAATCAGGCTTGAAGTAAAGTGACATTTTTTCTATCATAGAAAAGCATTTGTTTTAAGGAGTAGAGCTTTGAGTATTCCACTTAATGAACTGATTGACAAAGAGACCAACGTATACGAGATGACATGTGTGGCTATCAAGGAAGCCAACATCTATGCTCAGACAGATAAGAGAAAGGAAATCGAGAAGAACGGAGATAAGGTTGTTTCCGTTGTTCTGGCACGCGCTCTCAACGATGAGATAGCATACGAAGGTGGAGAAAAGAACAAATAAGGATAAGGCCCTCGTGCTCTTCGGACCTACAGCTGTGGGTAAGACTGGGCTGACAAAGGAGCTTTTTTCTTCAGGCTATGAAATAATTAATGCTGATTCCATCCAGGTCTATAAGGGCCTCGATATAGCATCGGCAAAGCCCGACAAGGACCTTATGTCCTCCATCAGACACCACCTTGTCGACATACTGGATCCCCGGGAGGAGTTCTCCGCAGGGGACTTTTGTTCTCTAGCCAACTCTCTTATAAAAGAGATAAATGAAAGAGGGAATATACCTCTTATCACAGGCGGCACGGCATATTACTTCAAAATGCTATGCTACAAAAGAAACCCAACCCCCAAAGCTGATCCTGTCATAAGGGATAAAGTTAAAAAATTACTCGAAGAGAAGGGCGTTGAGAAAGTTAGAAGCGAACTCGAAAGGGTTGATGCTCCCTCTTACTCACGTATATACAAAGAGGATGTCTATCGCTTAACACGGGCACTTGAAGTGTACTATCAGACGGGGAGGCCACTTTCGTCATATGAGCTCTCTGATGAGATGAGAAGTGACGTCGACTTCATACTTATAGGACTTGAACGAGATAAGGGTGAACTTGAGGCGAGAATAGACATGCGCGTCGAGGAGATGTTCTCGCTTGGGGCTGTGGATGAAATGAGACGACTTATATCGAACGGGGCAGATAAGTCCTGGCCATCGATGGAGGCAATCGGTTACCGCGAGTGGTTTGATGCCTTAGAGACTGGGGAATACTCCGTCAGGGGCGTTAAGGAAAAAATCAAGCACAACTCAATAAAATATGCTAAGCGCCAGATGACATTCTTCCGCTCATTCAATGACACACATTGGTTCCATCCCGATGATACTGAAGGTATTAAAGCGCTTCTGTCGTCACGTTGGGGATGTAGATAACGTCTAGTAGTTTATCGTCAGAGAAGTAGGAGTCTGTACACTCCCACCATCCACGCTTGTTGTACTCGAATGTGAAGTGCTCAGTTACTGAGTATACAAAAGTTCTTGTATAGCCCTCTCTCTCTTCATACGTCTCTTCGTCCTCGTCACTGAAGCCGTATGGAGTATACCAAGTAAGCTCTGCCGTATATTTCCCGTCACCTTCGTCTGTTATATTTTCTATCTCGACGCCGTATACGAATTGATCTTTCTCTATTGCTCCTTCGTCGTTTTCCTTCCATTCCTCGAGCGATATAAAAGGTGCCTTACTCTCATAGGCGAGCCGGGTCTTATTGAGAATATAGAGTGTTGTCACTTCCTTGTACTGTGCTGCATCTTTTTTGTATCCCTCGTTCAGGGATGCTGCATCAAGCTCGTTCTGCTTCTCTATCGTGTACGATATTATCTCTGTCGGTGAGAGGTCTTTTGTATAAGGCGCACGGAATTTCTGATATAAAAAGTTTCCGACGAGGTACCCAACAATTGAGGCCACGATAACGATCACAAGTGTAATAACGCCTTTCTTTCTTAAAAATGTTCGCTTTGAGGCTCTTTTCTCCCTTTTCTTTTTCTCCTCAATAAATACCTTCGTTCCCTCGCTTTTCTTCATTGCCCAGATTCTCTCGCTATCCTCGATTGCGGGATATTCCCACTCGAGAGTTTCGGTTTTATCGAGAAAATACTTCAGCGTTTCACGCGCTGTATTATTGAGGCATACTCTTCTCTGCTGTTTTTCGCCCATAAGGAGTGTATTCATTATGAAGGATGATGTCTCATCGGTTGTTGATGTGTAGTAGCTGAGGCTGTAAGGCTTGAATCCTGCGCCCCTTACTTCCGGCTTCTCGTATGGAAATCTTCCGGAGAGGGCAAAATACAAGAGCTGTGCCATTTCGTGTACGAGGGTATATCCTCTCTCGAGAGAGGGTGTGAGGAGGTTACGGACACTTCTGTCGATATCTGAGGGAGTTCGTGATAGGGTGAGTATTTCCCCCGCGTCGGGTGGAAGGAGTACGATGTCGCTTCCGGATGCTATGTATATTCGGTAGAGAGGGAAAATTCCTGTCGAAAGGTCCAAAAAGCTTTCGTCGGCAGAGTAGAGCCCCCGTGCAATTTTTATAACAAGTGAGAGTGCTTTGTCCCTATACTTACTCGATATCGCAGTAATGTCTTCGAGTTCGACTGGAGGAAGGAGGATGTACTCTCCGTCCTTATCCTTTGTTACCCCGTGCCAGGGGAAGGGGAGAATATCGTTGTCCTTGACGAGGATTCCGTCCCTTCTTGTATTCTGCATGACTCTTGGACTCATTTCAAAGCCTTCGAGCCCGAACTTCAATGCATAATATTCCTTATCTCCAATCTTTACTTTCTTGAATTCGCTCATCTACTTCCAGAGTACAGCTCGGTATACACAGTTGCTGTTTTCCTCCGCCTCTAACTTCCACTTTCCTTCGACTATACGGTTAATACTGTCAAGGGCACCGCGCGCACAAAGCCTGACCTTGTTTCTGTTATATAAGTCCAGAATGTTTTCTCCGTTCACCAGTGCCTCAACTCCGCTCTTTCCCCAGCTTTCCGCTTCTTCCATTGTACGCTCCACTGCGCTCAGGTTTGTGGAGATTATGAAAAGAGTGTCGGGAGTTTTGTGCTCCTTTAAAAATGCTGAAAGCGCTTTGCTTTCGGCTGCGGTTTTTATGTCAGTGTAAATAATTGCAACGGAGGATGAAGGAGCATATTTTTCAATGTATGGCAGTAGAATCTCCGCTCCCGGCTCCTCTTCGGCATACCATTCACTTTTTTTCGCCCCGAGATACACAAGCTTAATGTCCTTGTTCTCGTCGCCCTCGAAGAATGCATAGCCTTTGTCACTTTCCGTACGCCCAGAGTGAATGGGGGAGAGTATAATAATCCTATCGGGAGTACCGACGTGGGTGAAAGCTTTCCCGAGCAAAGCGGAAACAAGCGGAAGGGAGGCATGTGGGACAATGATTGCTTTTGCCGTCTCTTTTTCTTCTGGCCTATTTATAAGTTTATCGAGCTCAGCTCTATCTGACGGGTAGAATATTCCCTCATGATATTTCACTTTCATTACCCAGTAGCCTCCTTACTCTTTTCTCGTCCATATCTACAGTGAGGTTCTTCTCCTGAAGGGGAATTATAAGCCCGGTCTTAGCACCCTTGATCCTCTTAAGATTCTTCACCTGTGTGTAGTATAAATCAGCTTTGTTGTTTTTTCTTGCCTTTGAGAAGAAAATTGCAAGGTAGGCGCCGTCGAGGAGTACCTCAAGCGGTACCGTCATATTCTTCTTTGCCTTGATTATCACATACCCGCCCGCAAAGTCACGAGTATGCATCCATAAATCGTTTCCTCTGGTGGCAGTACGGAGGATGGCATCGTTTTCTTTAGCGCTACGCCCCACGATTATATCCCAATCATTGCTCTTGATGTAGAGTCCGCTTTTCCCTTCAATTGTTTTCTTATTTGTATTTTCGTCTGCCTCTTCGCTAGCCTTCTTGAGCTTTTCTATCGGGGTATTCTCGGAGAGGAGGTCATTATATTTTTTCTCAGTTTCCTCTATCTCTTTTTCTATTCTTTCCTTATCCTCAAGTGCAAGGGTATATTGGGTCTTTTCCTTATGGTATTCGCTGTAGAGCTTTTCGAGATTATCTCTTCCGTCGAGTTTTTCCGAGAGTGCAAGCTTTACTTTTTCTCCCGTCTCCCAGTCGTCGAGAGTAATCTCCGTCATACCTTTCTTATATAGATAAAGAGATGCCGAAAGGAGGTCAGCATAGTGACGTATGGACTCATAGTCCTTTGTACGCTCAATCTTTTCCTCCGTCTTACTCAGTCTGTCTTTAAGAAGTGCTATTGCCTTATTCCGCTTCTCTTCTAAGTCCTCTATGTACTTATCTCTTTTCTCGCCTTTGTCGAGGCTACTCTCGGCTTTATCTATCGCCTCATTAAAGCTTTCACCCGAGTATTCTCGAACCGTGTATTTTTTGTCGCCTTCGCTCCCTCTTTCTATAATGGTGAGTTTTTCGCCCTTTATTTCTCCACGCTGTGGCCTACGGAACATGAGCTCGAGGATTTTGTCGTCAGGGTCGAGTACTATGACATTGGCGCCGGGGCCGGAGTAGAGTCTGAAGAGAAGCTTTATCTTTTCCGATGGTGACTCGAGAGTAAGTATGAATGCCCTGTCATATGCTAATTGATGTACATTTGTTATCTTCTTTCCCCTCACATGGGCCTTCAGAAACTGTGTAAAGCGCTGCATATTCTTTGACTTGGGCCTCATTATCTTTGTTCCGCAGAACCTTGAGTGCGCTGTTGCAACCTCTGTGTATACGTAATAGGCCTTTCTCTCCTTCTCGAAGAGGGAGAGCGTGAACGAGTGGTAATCGTGTTCGGTTATATCCTGGATGTAGCTACCCTCTAGTGGGAGCTCAGATAAAATCTTTTCAAGTTCCTTCCAGTTTATTGCCATTACTCCTCCTCCTTGAGTGCCTTATCTATCTCGCCGAGGAGATAGAACGAGCCTGTCACTGTTACTAAGCCTCCTTCTTCTGTTGAAGAAAGTGCTTTTTCAAGTGCAGATACGTTATCTAAGATAAGATAAATATCCTTATGAGGAAACATTTCTTTAATGTCTTTATATATTTCTTCCGGCTCCGATTTCTTCCATTCTCCGATTCCTGTAACGATTACTCTGTCAAAGAATGGAACGATTAACGCTGCCATTTCTTTCCAGCTCTTATCGGAAGCTGTTGAAAATATGAGAGTCCTATCCTCCTTCTTGATTTTCCCTATCGACTTAGATAAGAGCTCTATCGAGTGAACTGTATGCGCGCCGTCGAAAATGAATGTCCTGTCATTGATGTTCCTCACTTCAAAGCGCCCGGGCAGGTGGAAGGAGCTCTCGGTTAAATCGAAGTGGGTGGACTCGTTAATCAAAGCCGTTGATGTGAGTATGAATACCGAATAGAGCGCGTCGAGAAGAAAAACGTCGTCGGGAAATGATTTAAGCTTTATCGTCGACCCCATATACTCAATTGTCCTTTCTGAGTATGAGTCATCATCTTCCATACGAGGTGGCGTGAAAATATGAAGAGGAGAATTCAGTTTTTTGGACTCTTCTTTGAAGACGTCCAATACTTCCTCATCCTGATTGATTATGAATGTCGGCTTATTCTCTCTCATTATGCCGCTTTTTTCCTTTGCAATAAGGGTGAGTGTGTCCCCCAGGATTTTGGTGTGTTCCTTTTCTATCTGCGTTATGACGGAAGCGGAGCTCTCGAGTGTGTTTGTTGCGTCGAGCCTTCCCCCGAGCCCCGTTTCAATCACAGCCCATGTACATTTTGTCTCTTTGAAGAGGATATACGAATATGCCGTGTAGAGCTCGAATGTCGTCGGCCTTTTGTCGCCGTACTTTTCGTCAAAGGTGAAGTCTTTTATCTTTTCCTTCAAGGTCTCCAGTGCTCTTATGTATTCTTCATCACTGAAGAAAGAAGAGGCGAGTGTAAATCGCTCTTTAACTGAGTAGACGTGTGGCGAAAGAAAGAGTCCTGTTTTATAACCAAGCGAGGACAGAAGGAAAGAGAGTATTGTGCTTACCGTCCCTTTGCCTTTGCTGCCTGCAACATGTATTGTTTTGAAGCTCCTTTCAGGATTCCCGATTCTCTCAAGTAAGAGCTTCATCCTTTCTATTCTGTTCTCCCTTAGTGAGGTAGAGAGGGAAGGTGTATAGGAGAGAAAAAAATCATCCAGAAGCTTTGATACGTAGTCCATATGTGAAATTCTAGTTATTTCTGCCCAAATATTGTATGGTATAAAATATCTAGTAGTTGACTTTTATGAACTAATGAGGCGAAAATTACTTCATAACTTTACAGTTGACAATTTTTTGTCAAAATAAAAGAAGGGCTATATGGCATTTAAGGACAAATACTATAAACATCTCGTAGACGGCTTCTGGTCTTTTAAGGGAAGTGCGTTCAAGGGTGAGTTCCCGACGCTCAGGGAAATGTTCGAGCTCAGCGTCAATCGCTTTGGTGAGAATGACTGTTTCAAAACAATTGTTCCCGAAAAGAAGACATACACATATGAGGAAGTATTAGCTAGGGTTAAAAAGCTCAGTTATTTCCTTATTAAAGATGGCGTCAAGAAGGGCGACAAAGTCTGTGTCAGCGGAAAGAACAGTCCCGAGTGGGCGATAACCTATCTCGCCATTACTTTTGCCGGCGGTATTATCGTTCCCCTCGACTATGCACTACATCCGGAGGATATGGAGAAAATTCTTTCTTTTGGAGATGTCGGTATAATCTTCATGGACGACGAGAAGATAGATGAAGTTGACAAAGAATCGAAGTTCATTAAGAAAAGATATTCACTTGAGTCTTCTACTCATCACCCTTATGTGCTTGACCTCGAGGGAGAAGAGTGTGAACTGCCGACCGCTACCTCTGACGAAGTTGCAGCCATACTTTTTACTAGTGGTACAACCGGAATGCCGAAGGGTGTCATGCTTACGCATTCAAATCTCATGAGCTCGACTCTTGCCTCCCAGAGGATATTCGACGTTTTCACAACCGATGTATTCTATGCAATTCTGCCACTCCATCATGCCTACACGATGACTGCAGTCTTTCTTATGACGATTTCTAGTGGCGCTAGCTGTGTATTTGGTAAGAAACTCATAACTCCCATAATGCTTAGAGAGCTCAAGGAAGGGAAGGTTACGATGTTCCTTGCGGTTCCTATGCTTTTCAATAAGCTCCTTGCAGGCATAATGAAGGGAGTCGAGAAGGAGGGTGCATTCAAGGCCGGATTAATTCACTTTTTGATGGGTTTCAGCGGCCTTTTTAAGAAAACATTCAAGGTTAATATCGGGAAAAAGCTCTTTTCTCATATTCTTCTCGAGAAGGTTTCCCTCGATAAGATTAGAATATGCATTTGTGGCGGCGGTCCGCTTCCACCCTCTACATTCAAGCACTTCAACGAACTTGGTGTTGATTTTGTCCAGGGGTACGGTCTGACAGAGACAAGCCCGATAATCAACATAAACCCCATCGAGGTTTATATCGAAGATTCTGTCGGTGTTGCGCTTGATTGGGTTGAAGAGAAGATAGTCGACCCTGACGAAAACGGCAACGGCCTTATATATGTACGTGCTCCAATGGTCATGAAAGGTTACTACAAGAACGAAGAAGCAACACGCGAGGTTCTCGACAGTGACGGCTGGCTCAATACAGGAGATGTGGGACACATAGGAAAGAACGACTTCTTGTACCTTACGGGAAGAGCTAAGTCGATAATCGTGACCGAGGGTGGCAAAAACGTCTTCCCCGAAGAGATTGAGGATAAGTTCCAGCTCTATAGCGAGATTGAGGAGTGCTGTATAATCCCATATATAATAGATAAGGAAAAGGAGAGCGAGGGAATAAGGATTATAATCCACCCGACTGACCAATTCAGTAAGGGAAAGAGCAACGAAGAAATAGCATCGCACATGGAGAAGGTGGTGGAGGAAGTCAACAGAGATCTTCAGAGCTATAAGAAGATAACGCTCATAAGTGTTGTTGACGAGCCACTTCCGATGACAAGTACACGTAAGATAAAGAGATTTGAAGTAATAAGGAAATACAAAGACCAATAGTAGATATACTTCTCGCTTAGTTAGATATCACCAGAAGGTAGATGTAGTAAAATCACTATGGTTTTATATGAATTTATGCGTGTGAGGTTGTTTTCTTTTTTTACAAAATCCGAAAAAATGTAAGAAATAGGAGTTTGTAAGAAAATGAGAACAAAAGACAATCTCACACCCTGGAACAGGTTTGACCAGTACAGAGGTAAATACTTCAACGGCGAATGGCCGACCCTCAAGGAGCTGTTCGTACTTAACACAGAACTTTACAAGGATAGAGAGTGCTGGACGGAATTCCAGCCGAAGTATATCTCGCTCACATACGGCGATGCACTTAAGAGAGTTAAGAAAGTATCATCATGGCTTCTCTCACTCGGCCTTAAGAAGGGCGATAAGGTAATCGTCAGCGGCAAGAACAGCGTCGCCTGGGCCGTTGTCTATATGGCAGCAATTTATATGGGTGGAGTAATCGTTCCGCTCGACAGCTCACTTCATGACGAGGATTTTATCAAGCTTGCCAAATTCTCCGATTCTTCCGTCCTTATCTGCGATAACGACAGGATGAAAAGGGTGGCTGGTTCTTTAGATATGGTAGGTTATGCTTCCCTCGAGAGTGGCTCCGAGTGGCAGGATGTCATGACAATCGAGTGCGAGGAAAAGAAGGGTTATGACCCTGTCGAAAGCGATGTTGCAGCAATCCTCTTCACAAGTGGTACAACAGGAACACCGAAGGGTGTCATGCTTACACACAAAAACCTTGTTTCCGATATCTACATTGCACAGGGCAATATGAATATATATGAGACAGATGTCTTCTATGCAATTCTTCCTATCCACCATGCATATACAATGCTTGCAGTCTTCCTTGAAGGCTTCGGATCGGGTGCTGCAGTAGTATTCGGAAAGAAACTTGTCGTCTCGCAGATGCTCAAGGAGCTCAAGGAAGGTAAGGTTACCATGTTCCTCGGCGTTCCTATGCTCTTCAATAAACTCTATGCGGGTATTATAAGTGGAATAAAAAAGAAGGGACCGATTGCCTACGGCTTCATCAAATGCCTCATGGGAATTTCAGGCTTCCTGAAGAAGGCTTTCAACTTCAAGGGCGGAAAGAAGATGTTCTCCTTTGTTCTCAAGAAGGTCTCTCTCGATACCAATAGAATATGTATCTCCGGTGGCGGACCGCTTCCGAGTGAAACATTCAAAGGCTTCAATCAGCTTGGAATCGACTTCGTCCAGGGCTACGGCCTGACGGAGACAAGCCCGATTACGCACCTCAACCCGATTTATGCATTCAAGGTTGAAAGCGTCGGTAAGACACTTCCTCAGACTGAGTGTAAGATTGTCGACCCCGATAAGGATGGTAACGGCATAATCTACATCAGAGGACCTCAGGTCATGAAGGGCTACTACAAGAACCAGGAGGCGACAGACGAAATCCTCGATAAGGACGGCTGGCTCAACACTGGAGACGTAGGTCACCTTGACAGCGAAAACTATCTCTATCTTACAGGTAGAGCAAAGTCAATCATAGTCACTGACGGCGGCAAGAACGTATTCCCCGAGGAAATTGAGGACAAGTTCCAGCTTTACGATGAAATCGAGCAGATTTGTATTATCGGATACATTCAGGACAAGGCACTCAAGGCCGAGGGAATCAGGGCTGTTGTATATCCGAGTAAGGCACTTAGAGACTCCGCATCGAAGGAGGAAATCGAGAAAAAGATTTCAGATATCATAAGCGACGTGAACAAGGATTTACAGTCCTACAAGAAGATAACGATGGTCACGGTTACAGACGAGCCTTTGGAGATGACATCTACAAAGAAAATCAAGAGATTCGTCGTTGCTCAGAAGTACAAACTTGACTGATTTTTTGTTGAAAGTAGAGAGGCTCTATATTAAGATAAGCGTATGGAATTAAAAAGTTATCAAAGGGCCTTTCTACGCTCGCATGCACAGATGCTTGACGCTGTAGTCTATGTGGGTAAGGAAGGTTTTACAGATTCTGTTGTAAAGGCTCTGGACAATGCTCTGGAGTGTCATGAACTTGTCAAGGTGAGATTTTCCAATAACAAGGATGCAATAAAAGAGATTTCCTCCAAGCTTGAAGAAGCGACGGGGAGCACGATTATCGCAATTACAGGATTTACATGTGTCTTCTTCAGACAGGATGCAAAGAGCGAAGACAGAATTTACCGTATATAACGGTTTGACGGAAGGGTGTTGAAATAGCATCCTTCTTTTTTTGGCCTAAATCACCAAAATATACTTTGGAAACTATATTTTACCCGGAAAATATAGCACAAAAGATATATTTAATTGACAAACCAACTACTCAATATATAATCAAATCGTAAAGGTGGTTGGTTTATGAGTGATTTTCAAAAGTATCTGGATGACAATCTTTCAAAGGTCAGAATCGATGTTTCCGATATCCCCGAAAGAAAGAAGGATTATGATATCTACTGGGATATAAGGAAATTGATTGTTTCTGAGCGTAAAAAACAGAATATTACACAGAAGGAACTCTCTCGTCTTACTAATCTTTCGCAGTCCAATATAAGCAATATCGAGCGGGGAATGATGAAACCGACGATTGACTCTCTCAAGAGAATAGGCGATGCGCTGGGAAAGCGCCTTGTAATAGCATTTGAAGATTGGGAGGATTCCGAGCT